>NZ_DBMALT010000017.1:0-56430 GCF_057870745.1 Parasutterella sp.
GTCTCTCGAAATAAGGGGCTGGCCCGGGAGACCAAATTTAAAAAATCGTAACCTGTTCCGCGGAACAGGGAATGTTGTTCCAAGACCGTATCCTGCGACACAAGCCTTTGTTGGAGAGCTTGTATTTCTTTCCGCTTAGCCAATAGTAGGAAAGCTGAAGCTGAGGTTCAATCCAAGTATGTCTATACCAAGGACCCCATGAAAGGTCGCGGTTTTCAAAACTAAACTGTTTTCCAATTTCTATTGAGGCTCCAAAACCAAAAGTGTTGTATTTGCCAGTTTGTTTAATTTCATTAGCCTTTGTAGAAATATCCTGTCTAAAATAATCTGCAGAGAGGACGAAGTCGGCGTACTCGCCGGTGTTTAGCGCCCAAGTCGCGTAGCCATTAATGCCGTAACGATCAGTATCTCCTTGACCGTTATTATTGGTGCGTGTTCTTTGCTTGGCTCTACCGACGTTGAAGCTTAGGCCGAGCAATGACATTTTCCTTTCACTGACATTGATAAGATGGTCGAAACCAAAATTGACGCCGTAGTAGGTCTGTTTTAGGCCGCTAGCGCCTTGTGTTCCGTCTGTTAAATCTTTTTGGAAGATTCCTCTTGCCCAAGCACCGTCTTGGCTACCGTAACGAACTTCTCCTAAGCGTTTTCTTAGATCTTGTAAGTCGGACCAATGAAGATATCGTTGCGAGCCTGCAAAACTGAGTTCAGTGTCTGCAGCCGGTGTGAAGGGATCGTAGTCACCGCCAGGATTAGGTGGAGTAGGATTGTCCGGATTGGGGTCTACAGATACGCCTCTCTTTAAATACCAATAATTTCCTTGGGCACCTCCGCCAAGTTCGCTGGTGTCTTTTTCTACTGCGAGGGAATATTTATAAATGCCAATGTCAACAGTTCCTCCTTCATTGGCGAGCTTGAAATCGGCTTGTTGGCTGTTATCTAGAACTAACCATGAACTTCTTAGGGATTCGGGCTCTTCAGAACTTTGGTCTCCGAGATATTGAACGTATAAGGTATGGCTACCCTCACCGTTATGCACGACCAAAGTATCTCTACCGTTCTGAACTCCGTTAGACGTTCCTTTTTTATCGTCAAAGCGCAAGTTGAACTGAACTACGCCGGGTCCGTTTAAGTTGGTTACGTGTAATTTTTGGTACGGAAGACTTGCTGATTGCAACTGTTCTGGGCCTGTAAGATTTACAACAAAAGGATTGTCTTTGGTAGCGTTTCCTCCAAAAACGGAGAAGACCATAGAGTTAAATGTTTCTTTATTAAAGATAGAACCTCGTTCCTGAGAATCAATGTAGGGAAGGACATTCCAGATAGAGCCACTTGAGCCAATCAAAGAAATGTTTCCCTTGTCCTGATGCGTTGACGGTTTTCCTGAAGTTGCATTGTGATATGGGAAGGAATTGTCAAACATCCCTCCTGTAATTTCTGAACTTTCAGAGAGTGTAAGTTTTACATTGCCTCCGTTCCGTGCAGAAGTGTTTCCGAAGATCTTTGTTCTGCCAACTAAAGAAATTGACGCGTTGCTATCAGCGAAAAAGACGTTTCTAACGTCTGCATGGGAACCTTCGACGTCATTAAATTTATTGTTGATTTCTATGTAGGGAGCATCAAGGGAGATGGTGGCAGACTTGCCTTGAGCATAAAAGATGTCTTGTTTCTTCTCTTTGTTTAGCGTGTCTAAATAATTTATTTTGATGCCATTTTCACCAGTGGCTTTTAGCCTGATGGAGGCATCTTTGTCAACATTGCTCAAAGCTTTAAACGTAGCATTTGTTTTTCCGTTTTCAGAAGTTCCAGAAGCTTTAATATTAATTTCACTTGCCTCTAGGGATGTCCTCGCACTATAAAGATTACCCTCCGGACTCTCTAGTGCTTCCATAAATATTGCGCCCCAATTGGTGTTGAGATTAATGGCTGAATTAGACTTTAGCGAAAAGTTAGCATCAAAGTATCGAGTCGTGCTTCCGCTGCAAGCATCGCATATTTCATCGGTTCCTCTTATGGCATAGCTTTCTTTGTAGATTCCTATTTCGTCTGATTTGCTGAAACCAAGTAGGTTTAAATCCCCTTGTAAAGAAGCTAAATTTACTTTTCCAGAGCCGACGATTAAGCCATTAAACGAAATAGCATTGTTGGCTTTCCCGGCAACATCTGTATGGATAAGTATCTTATCCGCTGTTAAAGAGATATTATTGTTGCCGTAGGATGCGATCCCGTGATTTACGTTACCTTCAATTTTCAGTAAGTTCACCGAATTCACAATGAGTTTGACATTCTCAACGTGTTGTTGATTAGAGGCCGCTACTGCAGCAATTGCGGCCCCTACCGGGGTCGTGCTTCCACTGGGAGAGGATATTGTTACATCGTTAAGATTTGAAATTTCTAATTTAACATCCCCTCCTAGTTTCATACCAAAATTTTTCCCGTTCAAAGTTAGAGAAGATTGTTTAGAACCTGTCAGGAAAAGATGTCGTTGCGGATTGGAAGTGCCAGAGCTTCTAAACGAATCGATAGCAGAATTCCCATTTAAAGCCCAGTTAAAGTTTCCTAGATTGACAGTTGCGGTTGTTGAAGACTGTCCTCCTGGTCCTCTATACATCACTGTTTGAGATGTTGTTGTGTTATCTGTTAAACGGATATTTAAGTAATTTAACTGAGACTGACCGGGACCAAAAAGATAAAGATATTGATTATTCTGCGTTACGTTTGCACCTTGTTTTTCCATCGACGGAATCTCGTTGACTGGTGTCCAAGACTCTTCTGCAAGCGCAGTTTGCGATTGGGAGAAAACGACACCTAGTAATAACGTTATGATTTTATTTATCCTCATCACATTCACCTTGAAATATGGGTTGAGTCTTCTGAAAAATTGGGCTTGACACATAAATGCCAAGCCCCGGCCCTCTATCCTTCACCCGAGGAATGGAAAGGAAAGTATTGAGGCCTAAATGACACAAGTTCAACAAAAAAGAATTTTTGAAGGCGTTCTAAGCAACGTGCCCTTTTGTCTTTTTAGTTGTTGCCTTGATTGGAAGATAAGGAGAGAGGTGCCCCCCTCCTAATCCTTAGACCAGCCAGTCATTAGAACTGATATCTATATTTGGCCTGGAGAACCTGATCCACACGTCCTTTGTTGCCGGAACCGATGCCATAATTCAGACCGAAAGCATGGGCGCCCCTAGCAGCTTCCACACCAACTTTGGCTGAGTACATGGCGTTGTTGGCGATTCTGGAGTCGATTGAATCAGATGCGTCGCCTGTGGCTAAAGCAAATTTGTTCTTCACTTTTCGGTCGCCAAGAGCCGGAGCAATCTGAACGTCAACGAACGGTTTCACATCGACAGAGGCAACATTGGCTTTGCCGTTGAAGGCTACGCCAAACGGAACTTGGAACAAGTTGGCTTTTTCAGCGGTGTACTTGAATCCGCCGGCCTTGAAGCTTTCCATGTCGACGTGCAGATAACGGGCACCAACGTGCGGAGTAACGGTGAGGACTTCATTCAGAGCCAGAGGTTTCTCAACACGAACGCCGACGGAGAATGTCTTGACGTCAGGTTTGCCTTTGTAGCCGGCATGAGAAATCTTGTTCTTGCTCTGGAGGTAACCGACATTACCGATGACGTTAGCGTACTCGGTGTTCCAAACGCCGTAGACGTTTGCACCCCAATAGCGGATGTCGTTCTTAATGCCGGAGCCGTTGCCTTGTCCTCTTGCAGAACCCTTACCGAAGGAAACAGCGCCACCTAAAGCCATCCCGTTGCCGAAGGCGTAATCAGCACCGAGTGTGGCACCGCCGATATCGCTCTTATAGCCATAATTGGTAGAACCTGCCTGGTAACGGCTGGCTTTACTTGTCATGCCAGAGAGGTCGATCCAAAGATCAGTGCCTTGTTTTTCGTGGGCGTAAGCAGCCAGGACGGAACCGTGCTGGTCAAGCGTATCGGCAATAAGGTTCGAACCGTTAACAGCCATTGCTTGGGCAGCAGAGGCGGTTCCCATCATAGCGATACGATTGATTTCAGATGCGGCCTGTTCGGTTGTTAAATCGCTATTGATATCAAGCAGGGCATTAATTCTTTCTACACCCAGGCCTTCTTCGGCAGTCAATGCTGCATTAACTGTATTGGGAGCGATGGTGTCTAACTGGACATCATTTCTTTCAACACCGAGGATCAGCTGACCATCTTCATTCTTGGCAAGTCTTGCGCCAAGCAGGCGGTTAGTCGTGGCGAAGTTAGCTTTGCTTTCGTCGACATTACCGAAACCTTCTGTAAGCTGATAGTTCTGACCAAGACGAGCCTTGTCAAGATAGATGGAGGAACCTTCGTTGGCAACGAAAGATTGGTTTTCAGTGCCGACAATAGCAGATCCTGCTGCTATGAATAAGTTGGCGCCTTCACCTAAAACTACAGAAGGAGTAGCTGCAACGCCTTCAGCGGTTGCGGCCGCAGCATTGCCAAGCATCAAACGTCCGTTTTCAGAAAGTTTCAGAGTCTTTCCGATATAAGCGTTCGGGCCACTTTTCGTTCCGACTATGGCTTTTGCGGCTTCAAGAGAATTGTGATCTTGTTCGCCGAAAATAAAGGCAGAATCATTGCCAGAAACGTTAACTGCACCGTCAAGAGCTTCGCCGGACAATGCAGTTAAAACTAATTCGCCCTTAGTTATATTTAAAGAGCCGATTTGTTGGTTACCTTCGTTGGTTTGGTTCTTAGCGTTTTCGCCATTAGCGATGTTCGCTTTGTCGAGAATAAGAGTACCGCCTGTGACATTAACATTATGCTGAACCAGCCATTCGGATGTAACGTGCATCGTACCTTCCTGAACATCAGTAGTCCCATAATATTTATTTAGGTCGCTGTTGACGAGGAGAGTACCTGTGCCAGTTTTATTTAAGAGTGCATGCTGACCACCATTTGCTGTGGTGTTGTTTGGCATGGAAGATGCGATACTATCAGTATCGCCTGTAGTTCCTTTCTCGCCGATTGTTAAGGTTGCAGCGCCTTGTACTTCGAAGGTTGCAACTGAGCCGCGATCCAAGAACAAGAAGCTCCCGGCTTGCGTATGAGAATGAGTGTAGCCATAAGTGTCGGGTTTCCCAGTGCCGTCTGACGAAACAGTGTTACCGGTATAAGCGAGATCTTTAGTGATGATAAATTTCACATCTGAATCTCTCTTTACTCCAGTAGTCGAACCAGTGCTGTAGTCAACATTAATTGCTCCACCGAAGGCATAGGCACCTTTGTCGGCAGCCCCTGTGACAGCGGCTGAGTTATTCATGAAGACAACATCCTTAAAGACAGTGTCTGGGGAGCCTTTAATTTGAATAGCACCCCCTGTAGCCGCGTGTGTATCTTTGGCGGGGGACGTAATAACAGCTGAGTTTCCGTCGAAGACAGTATTTTCGAAATAAATGGGAGAGCCGTTACTATAGACCGCTCCGCCCATTGCAACAGTAGCTCCGCTGGCTTTGTTTCCAGAATATAGTGCGTTCTTGATAGAGGCAGAGGAATCTGCAGGGGCTAAGAACAAAGCGGCGCCATACGAGGCAGTCAGTCCTTCGGCCTTTTGTGTACCAGAGATGGCGGTCTTAGTCGCGTTCTTTGAGACAAAAATTCCTCCTTCGTAGACCGCTCCGTCTTCCATGTTCAGAGTTGTGTTTGGAGCATCGATTAGAATCTTGCCTAAGGTCTGCGAGCCGGAAGAGAGGAGGATCGTATTCTTATCGGTACTGGTTCCTTGTTGAACGGCAATAGCAGCAGTAGCTTCTTTGGCATCAATTAAACCAGAGTTTGTGAAAGTTCCTTCTTTATGGTCTTTTACTAAAACACCAATTGTGAAAGCTCCATCACTAGCCGAGGGTTTACCTACGTAAATTTGACCTTTATTCTCGGCTGTAGAGCCTTTGACACCACCAAGCTCAATTGCAGCGCCTGTCTTATAAACAGCAATGGAGCCTTCATTAATAATTGTCGCAGGTGTCGAGCCATTTTTATCGCTGCCGACGGTCATCCCATATGCATTTTGGACGACAATTGTTCCTTTATTTATAGCTGTTGCACCATCGGCGACGCCAATAGCTCTCTGAGACCAAGAATTGGCCCCGTCTACTGCAGTGACATAAATATTTCCAAGGTTTGTGAATGTGGCTTCCTGGCCATCGCTATCAACCCAATAACCGGTTGCTTTTGAGCCAGCGCCAGAGCCTGTAACCCAAAGATTTTCAAGCTCAGAACTACTTGTAGATGTTAATGTTTTGTAGGGATTAGTGTTACCGCTGTTTTCAACGAAAGAGAATTCGTTCGCTTCTAGCTTAGTGGGGGGGGGTAATATATTCAGGTGCAGCGGCGCAAGCCAAACCGGCAACGGCCATGGCGACAGAGGCGACTACAGTTTTCGTAGCGGATTTAGACTTTGATGTGCTCAATTCGTTCGCGACAACAATGCAGCCGCGAGCTGAATTGAAGAAGGTTTTGTAGATTTTGTTCATGTTTCTCTCTTGAAAAATAAGATGGCGAGCGGGTCGTTACCCACTAACATTTTTCTACCTCTCGAAGAGAAGTAAGAAAATCGCTGAAAGAATAGTAAAGCTTAAATTGTTGTCCTTCAATGAAACTTACCAGTAGTTAGTACAACTACTCAGAAGATAGGTTGAAGTATCTGAAAATATTGTCTTGTTTGAGGGATCCCTTAAAACTTTGCATATTCCTTTTGTTGTAAATCTGTCAATTTCCTAATTATCGGAATCAGTATCGATTCAACAAATTAAAAACCCAACCTCTATCCATAGCTCTATCCCCAATCTAACAAGTTTCTATTAAGTAATAGTGAAAATGGATCATGCCGTTCAAAGTAGCCTTAGGGCCACTGAGAAAGATGACTAAAGAAGAGGGAGAAGATTTAAGGCGAAAAGAGACATTTATCTTTGCTTTTTAACGCTAGCAGTTGAGAACTGGCCGGCAACAACAAAGAATACTGATGGTACAGAGCAGTCATTGGGGTAGATTTTTAGCGTTAAGGTTTAAGAATGTATAGTCGAAGGGGCGCCTTGTTCTTAACTCCTCATAGGCTTTTTAAGGGTAATCGACGAGGCGCATCTTGCTTCTCTTACATGTCTAAAAACGGTTTACACCGTCGAACAGGCTGAGAGTTAATCATGAGAGAAGAATGGAAAGGCTTTTCTCGGTGAAAACACCTTGGGCCGTTTTCTTTTGGTCGACATTCGTGCTCTAAAATCGAAAAATTAAATCCAAAAATTTTCGAGAAAAAAGGAAAAGCAATATGGCAGTCAATCTCTTCCCGCCCGAACCGTCTGAGATTTATTCGGTTCCCGGAGTTGTTCTCGGCGTTGCGGCAGCCAATATTCGTAAACCCAACCGCAATGACGTTCTGGTGGTTGAGTTGGCATTAGGATCCCGCGTCGCAGGCGTGTTTACTACTAATCGCTTCGCGGCAGCGCCTGTTCAGGTTTGCAGGACTCACTTAGCTGAAACGAATAACATCAGAGCATTAGTCGTCAACACCGGAATTGCCAACGCCGGTACCGGCGAACAGGGTCTTCAAGACGCTCAGGAAACCTGCAGAAAGGTCGCGGATATTTTTGACTGCTCTCCGATGCAGGTTCTGCCGTTCTCAACCGGTGTCATCATGGAACCGCTCCCCATGAACCGCCTGCTTAAAGGCGTGGAGGAAGCTGCGAAGCATTTATCCAGAACAAACTGGATTGCGGCCGCCGAAGCGATTATGACGACGGACACGGTTCCTAAATGCGTTTCTCAGCGTGTCATGCTGGATGACGAGGAAATCACGATCACTGGTATTAGCAAAGGATCGGGCATGATCGAGCCGCACATGGCTACGATGCTGGGCTTCATTGCGACTGATGTTGCGATCGGTCAGGACTTGATCGGAAAAGTCGTTAAGATGGTTGCCGACGCTTCCTATAACCGCATTACCGTCGACGGCGATACGTCCACGAACGACTCCTTCGTTTTGATTTCTACCGGATGCAGCAATGCTCGTCCGATCGAAAGCATGGACGACCCGCGCTTTGATGATTTGCTTGATTCTCTGATCGAAGTCGGCCAAAAGCTCTCTCAAGCAATGGTTCGCGACGGAGAGGGCGCAACCAAGTTCATCACGATTACGGTAGAAGATGCGAAGAACGAAGCCGAAGCTCTTAAGGTCGCTTACGCCGTTGCTCATTCTCCGTTGGTTAAGACAGCATTCTTTGCTTCCGACCCTAACCTCGGCAGAATTTTGGCCGCGGTCGGCAATTCCAAGATTCCGGATTTGGATGCAACGAAAGTTTCTCTGTGGCTTGATGATGTTCTAGTCGCTAAGAACGGAGGCCGTGCGCCTGAATATATGGAAGAGCAGGGCGTTGCCGTGATGAGTCAAGACGAAATTACGGTTCGCATCAGCCTGGGCCGCGGGGATGCCTGTGAAACTGTTTGGACGACAGACCTTTCTCACGATTACGTTTCGATCAACGCAGATTACAGAAGCTAAATTAAGAGATGGCAGACGCAAAACTCGAACAAAAACTGGAACGTCTTCTCGATCGACTGGAAATTCTTCTTCCCAAGACCGAGGATGAAGTAGATTGGAGTGCAACAGCTTTTCGCTGGCGCCGGAAACAATACTTGGGCATGTCCTACGGCGTGTTCGAGCCGATTCATCGAGTCGCACTCGTAGATCCGGATTCGATTAAGAATGCGGATCAGCAGAAAGCCGTGTTGCTCAGAAATACGGAGCAGTTTGTTCGAGGTCTGCCCGCAAACAATGTTCTTTTAACGGGCGCGCGAGGCACCGGAAAATCTTCTCTGATCCGTGCCTGTTTGAAGAAGTTTGCTGATCAGGGACTGCGTCTCATCGAAGTCGATAAAGAAGATTTAAAGGACCTGATCGATATCGCTCAGCGTATTGCAGATCGTCCGGAGAAGTTTATTGTCTTTTGTGATGACCTTTCCTTTGAGTTCGGAGAAGGCGGCTATAAAGCGCTGAAGGCGATTTTGGACGGATCCGTTGCATCGACCGGAGACAATTTACTGGTTTATGCGACCTCTAATCGCCGTCATTTAATGCCTGAGAAAATGCAGGACAACCTTGCAAGCAGCATGGACGAAGACGGCGAGCTTCATCCGGCAGAAACAATCGAAGAGAAAATGTCGCTATCCGAGCGCTTCGGTCTCTGGCTGAGTTTCTACCCGTTCTCACAGAAAGAATACTTAGCGGTCGCCGAAGGCTGGACAAAGCATTTCGGCGGAGAAATCTCCGACAGATGGCAGACGGAAGCCTTACAGTTTGCGCTGCAGCGCGGTTCTCGTTCAGGTCGTGTGGCTTATCAGTTTGCCCGAGACTGGGCCGGAAGAACGCATCTGGAGGCAGGGCATGACAACTAAACCGACCGAAGTGGTTGTCGCCGTCGCTTTCGATAAGGACGGGCGCTTTCTGATGACTTCTCGTCCCGAAGGCAAAGTCTATGCAGGATACTGGGAGTTTCCGGGCGGCAAAGTCGAAGCCGGAGAAACTCTTGAGGAAGCGCTGGTCCGTGAAATGAAAGAAGAACTCGGCGTCCAAGTAACTGACTGTCGAGAGGTTTATTCAACTGTGTTTACTTATCCGCACGCCACTGTGTATTTGCATTTCTTGCATTGCCGCCTGAAACCCGAAGAGCTGAAATGTCTCGAAGGACAGACGTATCGATTCTGCACGTTAGAAGATTTACCGCATCCAATTTTGCCGGCGACGGAACCGGTATTAGCGCAAGTAACAGCGAGAAAGTAGTCCTACTTTTCCAAGTCGGCTTTGTGTGCGGCGATTTTGCCGGTAGCGAGCGCATCGGCAGAAATATCAAGATCGTCGTCGCCTTCCATCGGTTTATCTTTGATGGAGTACTTTCCTTCTGCCCACGCGCCAAGATCAATTAAGCGGCAGCGTTCGCAGCAGAAAGGACGATAGGGATTCTTGTCTGAATATTCACATTCACGCCCGCAGGTCGGGCATTTAACTTTAATTGCCATTTTTACTACATGTTGCATAAACCGAGGCGGAAAGGCATCACCTCGGGTATTTCCGCGATCGGACCGCTGCCGAAATTGGCGCCGGAGAAGCGAACCGAAAGAAGATAACGATTCGCAGAGATCTTCGGAATCATATTCAGTTTCGGATCAACAAACACCTGAAGAAGTGTAAATGTTTTGCCCTGAAGGTCTTTCTGGTAGGAGCCCTTAACGGCTTCCACGTCATTTAACTCAGCGGTGCCGCGCAGCAGATTCAAAATTAAGTCGATGGCGTTGCTGTAGGGCAGCAGGGGCTTGATCCACTCATTGAGATAGTGCTTGCGTTCTTCAGCCGGAAGGTGAAGCCAATGGTGGTAAACAGGAACGTCAAATTCACAAGTTCCGGCAGGAATGCCTGAACGCTGTCCGACTGTTTTAAGGAATTCGTTTTGGCTGGAGAGATGAGAGATTCTGACACCCACGCAGCTTAATTCGGATCTGCTGACCTGGAGCTTATCCAAGGTTTCTTTCAAAGACTCCTGGTCCACATTGTCGTTATTTGCGAGAGGTTCTAAGCAGAAGCGGAAGCGAGCGAGTTCGTGCAGGAGGTCGTTCTTTTGATCTCCACGAGTCGTAACCTCTTGAATCTCAAAGTACTTAATGATGGCAGCCCGGTGATCATTTGAATTTTCCTGCTGAGCGAACCATGTCAGCTGTTTAAAAAGGTCAGCCAGTCTCAAAAAAGTACGAAGTTTTTCGTTGGAGGGAAACTCATATCGTAATAAGGTTTCGGTCATTCCAATCTCTCGCAGTCCTAGAATAATTTTATATTTTCCCCTTAACGGTCGGTAATGGAAATGATTACCGCCGAAGGCGTTCGGCTATCGAAAAATCTCTCAGAAATAACGCAAAAACATCAGGGGATTCTCCTATACGATTGTACACAATGAGAAGGTTAAGACTAAGAAAATAAGCTGTTGTATCTCTCACTGCGAGACAGTGAATTTCATACAACTTACTGAAAGAGAACTCTAGTCTTCCCCAGTTGTTAGGGAGAGGTACACCGAATGAAGCTTGAGGACAGAAGCTTTCAGCATCTCGCGGGTACCGACATTTTCAATGACGTCATCTGCTGCATCCAGTCTTTGAGCAGTCGTCGCCTGGGTTGAGATAATCTTTTTCACAGCTTCAGGCGTTAGATGGCTTCTTTGAACGACCCTCTCGATTCTTAGCGCTTCCGGCGCTTCAACGACAAGCAATCGGTCGATTGAAGAGCGCCAAAAGGGACTTTCAATGAGAAGCGGGACGCTCAAGATCGTATATGGTGACTTTGAAGCGTCTAGTTGACGCTGACATTCTTTGCGAATTAAGGGATGAAGAATATTTTCCAGGGCCGTTTTGGCAGAAGGATCGGAAAACACCAACTCTCTAATGAACTTTCGATTCATGGAGCCGTCGGGAGAGGCTGCTTCAGGCCTGAAGTGTTTAACGATTTCCGGCATAGCGCCGCCGTTCACGGCAGTTAATTGCCGAGAGACGACATCCGCATCTACAACCTCGATCCCTAGTTCTTCAAATAAGTCAGAAACCGTCGTTTTACCGGATCCAATTCCGCCCGTCAGACCGATTACTTTCATCGATGATGCCTAATGTTAAATTGAAGGCGGCTTCGTTTACTCCTACAGAGAAGGAAGCCGCCGATGTTCTAAATTAAGGAGCTTCTTATTTGGCTTGTAAGACCTGATCAATCCAGTCTTTTGTAAGCTGTTCGCGCAAACGGCCTTTTTCAGACAACGGAACGCTGAGCATATGGATATTCTTTAAATCCAGCACGGGATCGTCAACTTTGACGTCGGTGCGTGTCGGAACATACCTAATCTTATTTTTGATAAGAAATTCGGCAAGCTTAGGAGAAGTCGCCCAGTCTAAAAATTCCTTTGCCTCTTTCGGATGTTTAGCACCTTTTACAAGAGACACAACTTCGATGCCGAAGGTAACGCCTTCTTTCGGATAAGAAATCGTGACCGGATATCCGAGCTGGACAATGTCGAGTGCGTCAGGCAAGTAAACCATGGCAGCAGCCGCGAGACCGTCACCGACACGCAAGGCAGGCCAAGCGCCGCTCTTGGTGTACATCTGAACGTTCTTGTGAAGTTTTTTCTGGAAGTCGATACTGCCTTGGCGGCCGAATACTCTTTCTAAAGAGAAGAGGCGTTCTGTTGCAGTGCCGGAGGTCCGGGCATCGGCCAGAATTAGACCTTCTTTGTATTCAGACTTCAGGAAATCTTGCCAGGAAGTCGGAGCCTTGAGGTTGTTCTTTTTAAGAAAGTTGTTATTCGTAATGAAGGTAAGCGGCATGATTCCGATGCCTGTCCAATAATTTTGAGGATCCTTAAATTCTGCCGGTATGAAATCGGAGCCTTTAGGTTTATAGGGTGCTGTCAGCCCCTCGTTCTTAGCAACTTCAAGATAATCAGCCGGGCCTCCCAGAAGAACATCGACTTGCGGATTACTTTTTTCTGCCTGGAGGCGGGAGAGAACTTCGCCGGAAGAAAGTCTGAGGAAGTTGACTTTGATACCTGTTTCCTTGGTGAACTGTTCAAGGACCTGAGAGGCGTATTTCTCAGGCATGGAGGCGTAAACGTTCAGTTCTGCAGCAAGAACATTAAAAGAAAGGCCAAGAACGGCTAAGGATGCAGCAAGTTTTGCGACAAGTTTCATCAGATAGAACCTAAAGTAAAGATATTTCAACTATTCTGCCATTACATATTTATTTCTCCGATTTATAACGGAGGAATTTTTCGATTCTCGGAAAAATTTAAAAATCGCCCATTTCGAGCGCATAATCTTTAAAGATGCCAAGAGAAGGAGGGGTTCTCGTGCCGTGGGTTGTTACGCTTACGATCTTAGTCGCCAGCGCGTTTCTGATGGATATGTCGTTCACGATGATTACGCCGTTTTTGCCGGTGTATCTATCCTCTGAACTCGGAACCAAGGCTTCAGAAGTCGACATGTGGTCAGGCGCAGTCTTTGCTGTGACTTTCTTTGTAAGCGGACTGCTCGGACCCGTTTGGGGTGTATTGGCAGACCGCAAAAGCCGCAAACTCATGGCGTTAAGAGCTTCGATTGGTTTGACGATTAGCTACGCATTGTGTGGCATTGTTCAGACTCCGATGCAGTTGTTTGCCGCTCGGTTTTTCCAAGGTTTGTGTGCCGGTCTATATCCTGCTTTGTTGGCTTTGTTAGCCGCCTCAATTCCCGCCCGTAAAACAGGCCTCTCTATGGGATTGATGCAGGGAGGCATGACTGTCGGAGCTGTCATTGGGCCGTTCGTTGGCGGCGTGTTGGCGGATTACTTCGGAATGCGCGAGTCTTTCTTTGTTGCGTCAATTGCACTAGGGCTTATTTCTCTCTTGATCGGCTTCTGCATTAAAGAGAAACCGAGAACGATCAAAGCCACGTCAAGAAACTGGTTTGACTGGAGTGTCCTTCGACAGCCTGCGATTTTCAAGATGCTGATTGCGTGTGCGGTGATTCACGCGTCTTTGTTCTCAGCTCAGCCAATCCTGCCGCTCTACATTGCCCAGCTTCAAGGAAGCATGGACAACATCATGATGCTTTCCGGGACGATATTTTCCGTATGCGCGATTTCGATCATGATTGCATCTCCGATTCTCGGAGCGGCTGGGCAGAGGTTTGGATTCTTAAAGGTACTTTCGTGCTCTTTGTTCTTCGCCGGTCTTTTAATCTCCGCTCAAGTCTTGGGACGAACTCCGTTTGAATTCGGTGTTTGGAGATTCATCGCCGGATTTGCGATTGCCGGTCTGATTCCTTTAGTCAATTCGATCATCTCGACGGAATGTCCGCCTGATAAGAAAGGCGAAGTGTTCGGGTTTAACTTTCTGACAGGTCATGCCGGTATGGCGTTGGGACCGTTTGCGGCCGGAGCACTGTCTGGTTGGTTCGGCTACCAGGCAGTGATTGTTGCCTCAGGCCTGATCCTTTTTCCTCTTATTGTCTACTTGAACTATGGCAGAAAACAGTAGGAAAGTTTGAAGGCGTTAGATGACAAAGCTAAGAAAGAAACTTACAGAAAAAACGCGGAAATTTGGCGCTGAAGTGCGTCGACGTCATTCAACTGGATTAACACCCGAATCAGAAGTGTGCTATGAAGACGTGCCGAAGAGTTTTCCTTCCGATTGGTTCGATGAAAGCGATGATTTCGAACCGAAAAAAGAGGCTCCGGTGCGTGCCCACAAAGAGTTTAAAAAATTTAGGAGATTGCTCGAAAGAAACGCAATAAAGAGCTTTATTGTCGAAAAACCTTTCCACCCCGGAAAAGTGAAGGACTTTAAAAAGAAACTGAATAGGGAAGCTCTTAACCAGTTGTCTGATGAAGAGCTTTATTACATTCACGAAAGGCTGTTTAAGTTCGAGCCGATACTACACGGGTTTGGTCCTTACTACCCGCAAAATGAAGCAGAAAGAAAAGCGTTAATCGATGCGATTCTTAATGGAGAACCTCTTGACGTGACAAAAGACGATCCTCCTGGTGTCCTTTATTAACAATCTAGATTTCTAGACGAGGTTCCCCTGACACCGCTTTTAATCTCAATTACTAAGCCAGAAGAGCAATCAATGGTGAAGAAGCTGAAAGCAGGAATGTTGGTAGCCAACGTTCCTCAGTTAAATGGGAAGCAAAAAATTTCGCCTCAGCGAGCCGCGAAAAGCCAAAAAAAGTAAAACCCGGATGTTCATTTGAACACCCGGGTGGAATTCTGGTCGGAGTGAGAGGATTCGAACCTCCGACCCCTGCGTCCCGAACGCAGTGCTCTACCAGGCTGAGCTACACTCCGATTCTTGCGTCTCAAGCGATCTATCGATCTCTCTCAACTGTCAAGGAAAGCAATTCTATCAGAGAATTTTTAAATGCGCTAGTCGGTAAGCAATTTAATGCATCAATTCCTCGGGAAACTTCTTTTTTGGCGGCTTCAATGCACGCATCGATGGCACCGGAGGCAAGAATGACGCGGGTTACGTTTTCTAAGTCCGGATCATTGCTGCAGACTGCAGTACGAATAATCTTTGCGTCTTCTTCGGAACAATGTCTCAAAGCGTAGATAAGAGGCATCGTCATTTTTCCTTCGCGAAGGTCGGTGCCTAAATTCTTTCCGATATTGTCTTTAGAGCCTGTGTAGTCGAGGACATCATCAATAATTTGGAAGGCACGGCCAAGACAAAGAGCGTACTCAGCCATTTTGTCTTCTACTTCTTTAGAGGCGCCGGCAACGACGGAAGCCATGCGGGCTGCAGCTTCAAAAAGGACGCCGGTCTTTCTTTCAATGACATCAAAATAACGTGCTTCGTCCAAGGTTGTGTCATGGATGTTGAGAAGCTGAATCACTTCGCCTTCGGAAACTCGGTTTACGGCGCCGGCAACGATTTCGCAAATGCGTAAGTTCTGGGTACGAACCATTAACTGGAAGGCTCGAGAATACATAAAGTCGCCGGTTAAGATCGCTGCTGCATTTCCCCACTTAAACCCGGCAGTCGGCTTGCCGCGTCTTAAGTCGCTCTCGTCAACGACGTCGTCATGCAGAAGGCTGGCCGTATGCACATACTCAATCATCGTAGCTAAGAAGATGTGATTTTTTCCCTGGTAACCCAGAGCGCGGGCAATGAGCATTAAGACGATCGGACGCATCCGTTTGCCGCCAGCTGTAACGATGTAGTCGCTTATCTTTTTAATCAGCGGAATGTCACTCTGAAGATCATCAATAACTTCCCGATCCACGGCGAGTAAATCTTCCGAAATCGGGGCGATGATTCTCTGAACGGCGGCTGCTACTTGACTCATTGAAAAATTCCTAAGGGTGCTAAATAAAACAAAGTCAAATATTAACTATTTTTCTTTGATTGCTGATACTAAAAGACACAAAAACGAGATTTTTCTAAGAATTCAAAGCAAAACTACGTTTGGCTTTGAGAAAAACAAAAGAACATCTTTAAGCGTTTGACTATACGAAATTTTTCGAGCATAATCCCGGACTCTGCGCGTTAAGTTATTTGAGCAAACAAAAAGGCTTCAGCAGAACGCAGACTGCATTGAAGTGTTAAAGGTATATACATGTACGCAATTATTAAAACCGGCGGCAAACAGTACACTGTTGCTGTTGGCGACAAGGTTAAGGTCGAAACCCTCCCGGGTGACGTTGGCTCCCAGATCAAACTCGTGGAAGTCCTCGCTGTTAAGAACGACGAAGGCCTTAAGCTTGGTAATCCGACGATTCCCGGCGCTTTTGTTACTGCCACAGTCCTGTCTGAAGGACGTCATGAAAAAGTTCGTATTTTCAAGTTCCGTCGTCGTAAACACTCCATGAAGAGTGCTGGTCACCGTCAGAACTACACCGAACTCAAGATTGATGAGATTTCGGCCTAATTGGATTTTTAAGTAAGAGGTATTTGAAATGGCACATAAGAAAGGCGGCGGATCTACACGTAACGGCCGCGATTCCAACGCACAACGTCTTGGCGTTAAAGTTTTCGGCTCTGAAATGATTCAGCCAGGCGCTATCATTGTTCGTCAGCGCGGTACCACATTCCATGCCGGTGAAAACGTCGGTATGGGCCGTGACCACACTTTGTTTGCTAAAGTTGCCGGTAAGGTCGAGTTCGTTGTTCACGGACGTCTGAACCGTCACTACGTTAACGTTGTTCCGGTTGCTTAATTAGACCGCGAATCAAACAAAGATGCGCCCCATTCCTAGCAGGGAACGGGGCGCTGATTTTTTTGTACGGCTATCATCAACTCCATACCTAATAAGTCCTTACGGACAGGAAAGAAAAATGAAATTTGTAGATGAAGCGAAAATTGAAGTTTTTGCGGGAAAGGGCGGAAACGGCGTTGCCTCCTTCCGACGCGAAAAATTTATTCCCAAAGGCGGCCCTGACGGCGGAGACGGCGGACGCGGCGGCTCTATTTATGCCGTGGCCGACAGAAATCTGAATACTTTGATCGACTACCGTTATACACGTAAATTCCAAGCTAAGAACGGTGAAAACGGCCGCGGCAGTGACTGCTACGGCAGAGGCGCTCCCGATATCGAACTTCGTGTTCCGGTAGGAACGGTGATTACAGACTTGGATACCGGTGAAACAATTGCCGACTTGGATAAAAACGGTGAAAAAGCCCTTCTTGCTAAAGGCGGTAAGGGCGGTTTAGGCAATCTGCACTTTAAAACCTCCACCAACCGTGCTCCTCGTCAATGCACACCGGGAGAACCCGGTCAGGAAAGAACGCTCAAGCTTGAGCTGAGAGTTTTGGCTGATGTCGGTCTGTTGGGCCTTCCGAATGCGGGTAAGTCCACACTGATTTCTGCGGTTTCTAATGCCAAACCCAGAATCGCTGATTATCCCTTCACAACGCTGCATCCGCATCTTGGCGTTGTCCGTGCGGGTCCTGAATCCAGCTTTGTGATTGCCGATATTCCCGGTCTGATCGAAGGCGCTTCCGAAGGTGCCGGTTTAGGCCACCAGTTCCTGCGTCATCTTTCCAGAACCAGCTTGCTCCTGCACGTCATTGATGTGGCTCCTCTCGATACCGAAGAAGATCCTATCGCAGCCGCTCGCGCCATTGTTGAAGAGCTGAGAAAGTTCGATCCGGCCTTAGCCGAAAAGCCGCGCTGGGTTGTTCTCAACAAGATGGACCTGGTTCCTGAAGAAGAAAGGGCCAATGTTGTGAACAAGTATCGCGAAGCCTTTGGTACAGATGTTCCGATGTTTGCGATTTCTGCCGTCACACGTGAAGGCACTGAAGCTTTGGTCAAGGCAATCGCTGAAGATATTCACGAACAGCGCAGACAGCTGATCAAAGAAAGCGAACCGGATGTTCGCTTTGATGAAGACGAAGAAGTCTTTCCGCCAGAAGGCGTAGAGCCTGAAGAAAGCGAACAAAAGTAAGTTAATCGCAAAAAGAGAAACCGCCGAAAGATAAAACTTCCGACGTTTTTTCTTTTTGGTTTGTGTTGTCCAGATGGAAGTCATTCGCTCAAAGCGATTTTGGATATACTGAAAAACTATCACTTCGGCGACTCGCTTGACACATAAAAAGGGAGCGAAGTTTATGATTCGTTTCGAAAGAGTGTTGTCGCCAATAAGACCGGAATAAATGAGATGGAAGAAAACCTCAGAATTTGGAACGATGCAAAAAGGATTGTCGTAAAAGTCGGCTCATCTTTAGTGACAAACGAAGGTCACGGAGTAGATACGGAAGCAATTGCCCGCTGGACGGCTCAGATCGCTAAGCTTCAAGAAATGGGCAAGCAGGTTGTTTGGGTGAGCTCCGGTGCCGTTGCCGAAGGGATGGCTCGTCTCGGCTGGACCAAACGACCGAAAAAAATGCACGAACTCCAAGCCGCAGCCGCTGTCGGACAAATGGGTATTGTGGAAGCCTATGAAAAAAGTTTCGAACGCTACGACATTCGCACAGCTCAAATCTTGTTGACGCATGCTGACCTTGCAGATCGCGAACGCTATTTGAATGCTCGTCAAACGCTGACCACGCTCTTAGACCTCAAAGTTGTTCCGATCATTAACGAGAACGACACCGTCGTAACCAACGAAATCAAAGTCGGTGACAACGATACGTTGGGCGCGCTGGTCACGAACTTAATCGATGCCGACGTCTTAGTGATTTTGACCGATCAAATCGGCCTCTTCACCGCTGATCCGCGCTCTAATCCCGAAGCTAAGTTAGTAGAAGTGGGTGAGGCAGGAGATCCGATTTATGAAGCGATGGCAGGGGGCGCCGGTTCTTCCATCGGTAAGGGCGGTATGCAGACAAAAGTACTTGCTGCCAAACGTGCAGCTCGCAGCGGTGCGTCTACCGTTATTGCCAGCGGACGTATTCCTGATGTTTTGGTTCGTTTAGCTCAAGGCGAATCCATCGGAACGCTTCTGAAGACCGATCGCAAACCGATGTCTGCCCGCAGCCAGTGGATGGCCGACCATTTGCAGCTGAAGGGTAAGCTCGTTATCGACGAGGGAGCTGTTGAGGCTGTTCGCAAAGGCAAGAGCCTGCTGCCAGTTGGTGTTAAAGCGGTGATTGGAGACTTCTTGCGCGGCGAAATCATTCAAGTCGTGGATCAAAACGATAAAGAAATCTGCCGCGGCATGATTAACTATGGCTCCGATGAATCCCGCCGAATCATGGGACTGCACAGCGATGAAGTTGTTGAAGAATTGGGTTACTTAGAACAGAGAGAACTAATTCATCAGGACAACATGGTTGTGATGAATAAGTAATCGTCTTAAAGACGACTATTTGTAAAGGCGGAAGTGTCCCGGACCTTCCGCTTTTTCCCATCCTGCAGGCGGAACAAGGTGTTTCTTGTCGGTAAAGAGAGCAGGAGCTAACTCTTTCAACGCTTCTTTATAAACACCGCGTTTGAAGTCGATTACTTGACTCAGCGGAACCCAATAGTCATTCCACTTCCAGGCCTCAAATTCCGGATGGCTGGTGGCTTTCAAGTTGATATCTTTGTTTTTACCGAGAAACTCCAAGAGGAACCAAATCTGCTTTTGGCCTTTGTAAATGCCGCGAAGGTCGCGGCGAATCCAGCGGTCCGGAACGTCATAGCGCAACCAGTCTTCGGTGCGGCTGATGATACGGACTTGGTTTTCAAAGAGACCAAGTTCCTCCCAAAGCTCTCTGAACATGGCTTCGCGAGGCGATTCCCCGCGGTTGATACCGCCCTGCGGAAATTGCCAGGAATGCTGACCCAAACGTTTCCCCCAAAAAACTTGTTTGAGAGGAGTGGTCAAAATAATCCCGACGTTTGGTCGGTATCCATGTTGATCAAGCATAAAAACTTTAAAATAACTTATTTGTGTCTGCCCATTATATAGAGGCAGGAAAAGAAGTCATAAGATCCGAACCTAATCGTAGACTGCCGGCCTGCCGGCTCGTTTTTGAGAATTCGTA
This sequence comes from Parasutterella sp., assembly GCF_057870745.1. Classification (NCBI taxonomy): domain Bacteria; kingdom Pseudomonadati; phylum Pseudomonadota; class Betaproteobacteria; order Burkholderiales; family Sutterellaceae; genus Parasutterella; species Parasutterella sp. Next base: position 19,999 of record NZ_DBMALT010000017.1, read on the forward strand.
ATGAGAGCAAAACAATTTTTTATTTCAACACAGAAAGAAGCTCCTGCAGATGCAGAAATCGTTAGCCAGAAGCTGATGCTGCGTGCGGGCATGATCCGTAAGCTTGCAGCCGGCGTCTATAACTACATGCCGATGGGCCTTCGTTCTCTGAAGAAGATTGAACGTATTGTTCGAGAAGAAATGGACCGTGCTGGCGCCATTGAACTTCTGATGCCGATCGTTCAGCCTGCTGAGCTTTGGCAGGAAACCGGCCGCTGGCAGAAGTACGGCGCTGAACTGCTTCGCTTTAAAGATAGACACGACAGAGACTTTGTTCTCCAGCCTACCAGCGAAGAAGTCGTGACCGATATCGCTCGTCAGGAAATCAAGTCCTGGCGTCAGCTCCCGGTGAACTTCTACCAGATTCAGACAAAGTTCCGTGACGAACGTCGTCCTCGTTTCGGCGTGATGCGCGGCCGCGACTTTGTCATGAAAGACGCTTACTCTTTTGACCGTACGGCTGAAGACGCAGGCAAGAGCTACGACAAGATGTTCGAAGCTTACTGCCGCATCTTTGATCGCTTGGGTTTGGTTTACCGTGCGGTGCGCGCTGACTCCGGCTCTATCGGCGGATCTCGTTCTCAGGAATTCCAGGTGATCGCTGATACCGGCGAAGACTTGATCGTTTTCTGCCCGGACAGCGAATACGCTGCCAACATCGAATTGGCCGAAGCTCCTTGCCTGATTGAAAAACGCGCCGAAGCCACAGAAACAATGGAAAAAGTTCCGACTCCGGGCCGCGATAAGTGCGAGCTGGTCGTCGAACTCTTGAATAAGCCGCTGACAGCCAGCGTTAAATCTATTGTTTTGGCAGTCGACCAGCAGGACGAAAAAGGCAATCCGCTGCCTGCAAAAATCGTTCTTCTGCTTCTCAGAGGCGATCACACACTTAACGAAGTTAAAGCCGAAAAGCTCGAAGCGCTCAAGGGCGGATTCCGCTTTGCAACCGACAAGGAAATCGAAGATACCTTCGGTTCTAAACCCGGCTACCTCGGACCGGTCGGCATTCCTAAGGATGTCACCATCGTTGCCGATACAACCGTTGCCAACATGAGCGACTTCATTGTCGGTGCCAACGAAGAGGGCTACCACATCCGCGGCGTAAACTGGGGCCGCGACCTCAGAGAACCGGATGTTGTTGCTGATATCCGCAACGTCGTTGAAGGTGATGTTTCTCCGGACGGCAAGGGCACGCTCAAGATGCAGCGCGGTATCGAAGTCGGCCACGTATTCTTCCTCGGCGATAAGTATTCCGCTCCGATGAATGCCACTTATCTGGATGAAAACGGTAAGCCTCAGCTGCTTCAGATGGGCTGCTACGGTATCGGTATTTCTCGTCTGCTGGGCGCTGCCATCGAGCAGGGTCACGACGATAAGGGCATCATTTGGCCCGATAGCATCGCACCGTTCACCGTTGTGATCTGCCCCGTCGGATATGACAAGAGTGAAGAAGTTCAGAAGGCTTCGAATGAACTTTATGGTAGTTTGCGCGAAGCGGGCATTGACGTCATTCTCGACGACAGAGGACTGCGTCCCGGCGTCATGTTCGCTGATTGGGAACTGATCGGTGTTCCGCACCGCGTCACGATCGGTGATCGCGGCCTGAAGAACGGTGAAGTCGAATACGCTCACCGCGGAGATCTTCAGAACGAAAACGTTCCTGTCACCGAAATCGCTGACAAACTGATCGGCAAGATCAAAGTCCGCTAAGCGAAGAAGCGTTTCCTTTTAGGGCGTCGGAAAATCTGTTGCAGGGATTTTCCGGCGCCCTTTTAATTTCTTTAGGTGTCCTTCCGAGGCTGGCTCAGAAGCCGTCTGCTTCTGCGGCTTTCCTCTGCTTTTCCTTGTATGTATTTATCCTCTGCTTCAGATTTTTTTGTGCGGCCGGGTTGCTGACAACTTCTGCTAACTCTGCCAGTCTCCTTCGGCCTATTCGTCTATCGGCGGCTCGAAGAATGTCTGTGAGTCCCCAATGATCGCCTTCAAATTTCTTAGTCATTAATTCCGACGAAGGCGTATCAATGTATTCTCGAAGCATGTTCGAAATCTCAGAGGTTTCGCTGCTATACGGATAGATAAGGCTTCGTAAGCGATACGAGAGTTTTCGTCTGGGCCTTCGGAGTGTATAAACTGCTTCGGATAATCGAAGATGGTTTCTTTGTCTAACGTAATCCAATACCGCGGTAAGTCTGTACTTCCCCATTGGCTACACATTCGATAGGCTACACAATGGATCTGGAACTCTAGTTTTGGATCGACCAGCAAATAGACCTCTTTCTGTAATTTGCTCCAAGGTCTTATCTTTCTTCTTTGCATCATAGTAATAACAAAAAACTTATCTGCTGGGCAAAGTTATTCATATTTGGTCGAATTTCACAAGCATTTTCTGTCTTTTCGAGAGACGAAAATCCAGTGACTGGCGAACATGACTATAGTTGTTTTGAACGAAAAATTTTGACGCATTAAATCAATAAATTCGATTATCAAACTATCGAATTTATATGATAAAAACGGCAGTGAAGTAACCGAATTTATAGAAAATTTTTTAGAGATTTTCTCCTTAGGGGCCGTTTTTACTAGGCATTTACTAGTAAAAAGCCCGAACTATGAGAGAAATCCTGTCAGTCGCTTACTCAGCTTTAGGCCCCGCTTCTAATGTTTAATGCACAGCAACACCTGGATTCAGTAGCCGCGTAAGAGGCTGCCGAGTTCAATCAAGAATGCCGGCGTTCATTTAAACTTTCGCTGAAGATTTCGACGAGGAACTTACTTGAAGAGTACAAAGCGTGACTACGAAGCTTGCCAAAGAATTTGACATCCAGGACTTCCTTATTAATACGGAAAACAATCCTCAAGCCTTTTTCAAGGCCTGTGTTGATGAAGATCCGGGGGACGGATCACTCGTTAGAAGAGCACTTGGCGAAATGGTGAAGGCCAAAGGAATGGTTCAGCTCGCAAAGGAGACGGGTCTCTCAAGAAAGTCGTTGTACAAAGCGTTCCGTCCCGAAGGCTCTCCATAATTCGAGACAATATTTAGAATCAGCAAGGCTTTGAAGCTGACGACTCCGACCCATCGCGCCTGATTTAAATTCTCCGGTATCCACCGTGGCTAGAAGACTCTAATAGTTACTCTGTGTCCGCCGGCGCTCTCTTGAAGAGTTTTGTGAGTCCGGCAAGCCAAAATTTCACAAAAATACCGACGCATAACGCTGAAATCACAGTTCCTTCTCGCAGCCCGTGTATTTCATGGGAAACGCAGTAACTAAGAAGTAAAGCCAGCAAAACCAAGGTAACGTCATTGGCGATTTTGACGGATGAAAATGGCTTGTGTAGAACCGTACTAACGGCAAGCACGAGACCTTCTCCGGGCAACGCTGCGGCGCCGGAAAACACTTCTAAAGCAACGCCGAGTCCGAGCACCACGTTTCCAAGCATCGAGACTGCAAAACACTTCCAGTAAACATCAGAAGACAGAAACTCGGTGAACTTCATAGAGGTGTCGATGAAGTAAGAGAAGGCCAGCGTGATCGGAATTTGTGCAAGGAGCAGCACCTTGTTAATGGAGCGTCTGAGGAGTATCCATTGGGCGGCGACAAAAAGCAGATTGATCAGAAAAGTTGTTTCGCCGAAGGTTAAGTCGCTGGCATAAGCGGAAACCAGAGGAAGCGAGCTAATCGGCGTTGTACCGAGATTGCCTCGGGTGACGAGCGCAATACCTAAACTCATGACGAATAATGCAGCGATGAACATGAACCAAGGACCTAATTTGCGAAACATATTGGTGTTATTTGAATTTTGTGGATTGAGGACTGAGTGACGAAAGAAAGAAAAGTCGAAGGACTGAGCTTCGACTTTTCGGAATAGAGCGGGTTAAGAAAACAGTTACGTTCCCGCTTTAACCTCCGCCTTAGAGGCAACAGGGACGTCATTTTCAACCTTGCAGACAACATCCGGCATCGAAATAATGCGCAGGTCACGCTGCTGGAACGGAATGTTGATCTTGCGTTTATTGAACTCGCGGAACATGGCGCGTCCGATATTGGATCTCAGAGTTGCGGTTCCTTTTTCAGGATCTGGGACCCAGAAGTAAGAAGTCAGCTCAATTCCGTCAGCTCCGAAGTTCGTCAGAATGGTGTAGGGCGCCGGATTGATCAAGACACGAGGCTGCTTGCGAACAATATCGGTCATGAGCTCAATGACTTCATCAATGTTGGAGCTGTAGTCAACGCTCATCATGACGGTGGCGCGGCCCGGGCCAAGTAAATAAGAAGTATTGCGGACGTTGCTGGTCACAAAATTCTCGTTAGGGATAATCGTGACGCTGCCGTCATAAGCTTTGACCGCTGTGTAACGCGTTTTGATGTCCGTCACAATGCCTTCAACACCGGAAACATTTACTAAGTCGCCGATTTTGATGCTCTTGTCCAGAAGAATAATGAATCCGCTGACGTAGTTAGAGGCAATTTTCTGCAAGCCGAAACCTAAGCCGACACCGATGGCACCGCCGAAGACACCAAGCACGGTGATGTCAATACCAACGGAAGCCAGACCGATCAGAATCGCAATCGTCACTAAAACGACCTTGACTACCCGGATGATCACAACGCGGACGTTGGACTCCATGGTCGGAAGGCTGTTTATCCATTTCTCAAAGAACTGACCGATCCACTTCGCGATAAAGAGCGCTAAGGCAATCGAGAAGCCGGAAAGGAAGACAGACCAAACCGTTGCGTTGGTGCTTCCCAGCGGAATTTTGGTGGTCTGCATGAATTCGACGCACTTAGGCAGTACACCGACGATCTGAAGCGCGACACCGCCCCAAATCGAAAACGTCAGGAAGTTATCCAGGCTGCTGTTGTATTTGCGCGAAAGTGAGTGCAGCAGAAATACGACCGTGCGGATCACAACGTAGGCCCCGAGAATCAGCCACGCAATGGATTCCAGCGGCAGGGCTTTCTTAGGAAGCAAGCCGAAAAGTCGCACGGTAAAGGTGCTGACCGCGATGAAGAACATTCCAAGCAGCGGGAAACTCAGCCGCAAAATCAGCGTCTCTATGCCTCGTCTTACCTTTGCCCAGAAGGCGCTCTCGCGATGTTCAGGCTTGACAGGGGCTTCGCCTTCTTCCGCTTTGATCTCGTCGCTTTCGATGATTTCATTGGCGGCTAAGTGCTTAATAATCCGCATGCGGATGTATTTGCCGAGCAGCCAAGCTAAAAACAGTGAGCCCAGAATGGAGGCCAGCTGCCAATAGATGATCGGCTGGTTAAGCCCTTTTTCAAACATCAGCAGGAGTTGATCCAGGATGTTGCTGTCGCCGCTTAAAAGTTCTTCTGTCGTAACCGCTGTTTGTGCGACTTTGGCGATTTCGGCGGATGCGGCTGCCGAGGTACTCATAGGCTGTCTCCGTTAGGTTAACGACCGTTTGCGTCGTCAACCGGATCAAATGTCAATGTAATAGAAGAGGGAATGTCTCCTACCGGGGGTTTGGGGAAGGGATTGCACATCAGAATCGCTTTTTCCACCGCTGTATCGAAAGCCTTCAGACCGCTGCTGCTGATCATCTTGGGCGGAACAGCCTTCTGACCGTTCTTGAGCAGTCGGACATCGAACTTGGCAACGTACATTCCGCGTTTGGCGCCGGCCGGCGTATTAAACGTAATATGCGGACGGATGCAGGCAACGATACGGTTGTTGTACTGGGCTTGCTGAAAGTTCGTCATGGCGCCGGAGCCTGAACCCATGGCAGATCCGCTCTGGCCGGTTAAGCGGCTGAGCATTTCTTTTCTGCGGACGGCATTCGCCTGTTCTTGGGCTCTCTGACGATTGAGTTCTTCTTGAGCCTTGCGCTTTTCAGCTAAGGCTTTTTCTCGCTGAGCCTTTTCTTCAGCGATCTTGCGTTCGCGTTCCTGAGCTTGCTTCTTGAGTTCTTCCTGCTTGGCTTTGCGCTCGGCTTCTGCTTTTTCTTCAGCCTTACGTTTTTCTTCCGCTAAGCGTTTCTGCTCTTCTTGTTTCTTCAGCTCTTCCTGACGCTTCTGTTCTTCGATGCGTCGTTCTTCTTCCTGACGGCGCAGTTCAGCCTGGCGAGCTTCTTCGGCTTTGCGCTGCTCTTCAGCTCGTTTGGCTTCCTGAAGCTGACGTTCGCGCTCAAGAATGCGTTGTTTTTCCTCTTCCTGTTTCTTCTTTTCGCGGTCGAGTCTTTCTTGGACGATGTCCGGATCCTCAAGCAGATTGGCTTGACGATCTAAATCCGTCTGAGCGATAGGAGGCGGGGGCGGAGGCAGCTGCTGCTGAGGCTCTTCCGGAGCAGGAGGCTCGGGAGCGGGTTCCGGTTCCGGCTGAGGTTCAGGTTGGGGCTCCGGTTCGGGCTGAGGCTCGGGTTCCGGCTCAGGCTGCGGTTCCGGTTGCGTCTCTGCCGGGGCTTCTGCTGCCGGCATGTCGCCGTTCCACAGTTCGGCATAGACGGGGCCTGTCGGCTCCGATCTCCATTGCATGGAAACGAAGAGCAGCACAAAAAGAAGCCCGTGGGCGATTAAAGCGAGCACAAAAGCCGTGCCCCAATAACCCTGAGCGCCTGAGAGCCGATTCGCTTGATTCGGAGATAAGTCGTCCATTACTTGGCACCGCTTCCTTCAAGTTGCAATGACAGACCGATACGCGTGATGTTGGCCTTTTGTAGATTGCGCATCACGTCGATGACTTTTTCATATGCGACGGTTTTATCCGCAGCAATGACAACCGGAACCTGATTTCCGTCGGTCTGCATCGATTCGACCGTAGAGACTAACTGAGGGAAATCAACCGGAGTTAATTTCTTTGCAGTATCGCGGATCTGGAGTTTGCCGTCTGGCGAGATAATGACTTCGACAACTTTATCCGGAGTGCGAGCCGCTTTATTGACTTTCGGCAGATCGACGATCGAAGGGTTGACGTATGGGGCGGCGACCATCAGGATCACCACGAGAACGAGCATCACGTCAATGTACGGGACGACGTTCATCTCTGCTAAAAGACGTCTTTTGCCGTTACGTGCCATGTTGCGTCCTTAGGCCTGACGACCCAAAATGTTCTGGAATTCCTGCATGAAGCTTTCGTACTGGCTCGAGAGACGATCCAGACTATAAGCAAAGCGGTTGTAGCCGATAACGGCAGGAATAGCGGCAAACAGACCGATCGCGGTTGCCACCAGAGCTTCGGCAATACCCGGGGCGACGACAGCCAGCGAAGCGCTTTCCAGGTTGCCCAAGCCTGTGAAGGCGTCCATGATGCCCCATACGGTGCCGAACAGACCGATGTACGGAGAAACGGAACCGATGGTCGCCAAAACGCTCAAGCCCGACTCGAGAATGTCGAGTTCTCTCTGATAACGGGCGCGCATGGCGCGAGACACACCGTCAATGACGCCGAAGGTGCCGGCGCGGGCTTCAAGATTGCTCGCGCGGCTTCTTAAGAACTCGGTCATGCCGGAGTAAAAGATGCCCTCCTGAGGACCGATGGAAGAGCGTCGCTCGGTGGCGCTTTCGTAGAGTTTATTTAAATCTGCACCGCCCCAGAAACGCTTGTCGAAGTTGCGGGCTTCTCTTCTTGCACGGCTCATCTGGAACCATTTCTGAAAAATAATGGTCCAGCTCACTAAAGAGAAAATCAAAAGAATAGCCAAAACAATCTGAACAACGGCGCTCGCATGAGCAACCAAAGTAATGATTGATAAATCGGCAGATGCTTCCATCACAGTCCCTTGTACTAACGAATGATTAATGAGTTAAAAGTTTTTTGAGTTGTTCTGAAATAGGCTCGGGCATAGCCACCGGGCGGAATGTGTGCGCGTCGAGCGTGCCGCAGCGAACGTCTCCGACGTTGAGCACTTCATCTCCTCTCAGAATTTCCTGATGAAATTCAAAAGAAGTACGGCCGCACGCGGCGACCGTTGATCGAACCACTAATTCATCATCCAGCCGGGCCGGTTTCTTGTACTTGGCTTTGGCTTCGGCGACGACAAAGACGACGCCGAGCTCTGAGTACAGCCGCTCCTGACTCCAGCCCAATGCGCGCAGCCATTCCGTGCGTGCGCGTTCCATGAACCTGAAGTAGTTTGCGTAATAAACCACTCGTGCACAGTCTGTGTCTTCGTAGTAGACGCGAACCGGCCAGTCGAAATAGTGTTTTTCCATCAACAAATTCTCATCCGAGCGCGCGTAAGCGCGCTCAAAAAGGCTCCTTGAAGCCCAGCCTCACATAAGAGCGCATTTTAACAAACGGGTACCTGAGAATCAGGCTTGAAAGGTCATTCTTTATACCCGTTTTTCGGAGCGATAAAATCTTTCGCGAATCTTAAAAAGTTGGGAATACCCCTAGACGGGAAACCGTCCCTAACTATTTTATTTCTTTGGAATTTTTTGTGATCTGATAAGATATCTCGTCCCAAAATAGGCGAAAGGAACAGCAGTGAAAATTAAAGTAGGATACGGCGCAACTTACGGCAGGCTCCTTAAGCTGTCAGTGGCCGTCTTTGCTGTGTTCGCACTGACCTCCTGCAAAGAAATTCCGAACTCCGTTCATACGGAGAAAGAACTTGCCTCCAATACGCTTTACACGCCGTTCTCCGGCCGCAGTCCGAAGCATTTGGATCCGACGAGTTCTTACTCTTCCGATGAGACGCCTTACACCTACAGTATTTACGAACCGCTTTACCAGTATCACTTCCTAGAGCGCCCTTATCGCCTGATCCCTCGTTCCGCAGCAGAGGTCGTTAAACCCGTTTATCTGGATAAAGACGGAAAGGCCTTACCTGAGACTGCTTCGGCGGAAAAAATCGCTCTGAGTGTTTACGAGATTCCGATCAAAAAAGGGATCCTCTTTGCGCCTCATCCGGCTTTTGCCAAGAACGAAAAGGGCGAATACATCAACCACGCGTTAGCGCCTGAAGTCATCGACGAGCTGCACAATCCGATGGATTTGCCGCAGAAGGGTACGCGAGAGCTGACCGCCGAGGATTTTGTTTACTCGATCAAGCGAATGGCCAATCCCCGCATCATTGCTCCGGTCTACGGAACGATGGTGAACTATCTTCCGGGATTGAAAGACTTTGCCGTTCAGGTTCGCACAGAAGACAAACGCCTTCGCGCCGATCTCAAGCCCTCTGACAGAGACTTACCTTTCTTAGACTTGCGGAAGTTTGAGCTCAAAGGTGTTTCGGCGCCGGATAAGTACACGCTGCGGCTCGAAGTCAAAGGAAAGTACCCGCAGTTCCCCAACTGGCTGGCCATGACGTTCTTTGCGCCGGTTCCGTGGGAGGCCGAAGCCTTCTACGCCCAGAAGGGCATGGCCAAAAACAACTTGTCTTTGAACTATTGGCCCGTGGGTACCGGCCCTTACATGCTGGTGGAATCGATTGAGAACCGCAAACATGTCATGGAGCGCAATCCGAATTTCCGTAAGACGGAGCTTTATCCCTGCGCGGGGGAGCCCGGCGATGAAGCGAAAGGATTTTTAAAGGACTGCGGAAAACCGCTGCCTTTCATTGATCGGATTGAAATCACGGCCGAAAAAGAAAGCGTGCCGCTTCGTACGAAGTTCCTTCAGGGCTACTACGACTCTCCGCAGATTGAACGTCTCGACAACGGTCAGGGCTTCTTGATCGGCATGGCCGACAGCGCGGAAAAGGAAAAAGAGTACAAAGAAAAGAAGCTGCAGTTTCCGCAGACCGTAGAAGCGCAAAACACGTACTTCGGCTTTAACTGGATGGATCCGGTCGTCGGCGAAGGCAAGACGCCTGAAGAGCGCGAGCGCAACAAGAAGCTTCGTCAGGCGATTTCTATTGCCATGGATTGGGAAGAATATATCCAGATCTTTGAGAAGGGCTTGGCATCCCCCGCGCATGGTCCTCTTCCGCCGGGACTCTTCGGCTATCGAGAGGACGGCGCTGCGGCATTTAACCCAGTCGTTTACGAAAAGTCTGAAGACGGTCTTGTTCGCCGCAAATCTATTGAAGAAGCTAAGAAGCTCTTAGCCGAAGCGGGCTACCCCGGAGGGCGGGACGCGAAGACCGGGGAACCCTTGGTCTTGAATCTCGACTTCCAAGCGGCGGCGTCTCCATCAACGAAAGCCGTACTGGACTGGTATCAGAAGCAGTTTGCGAAAATCGGCATTCAGCTCGATATTCGCGGCACCGACTACAACCGCTTCCAAGATAAAGTGATCTCCGGCAATCACCAGCTCTTCTTATGGGGCTGGCTCGCGGATTACCCGGATGCAGAAAATTTCCTGTTCCTGCTTTACGGTCCTAACGCCAAGTCCAAGACCGGAGGCTCCGGAGAAAACGCTTCGAATTATCAAAATCCGAAATACGACGAGCTCTTCAGCCGCATGCGTTATATGGACGAAGGCCCAGCTAAGGCCGAGGCCATTAATGAACTGATTAAGATCGTTCAGGAAGATGCGCCCTGGACATTCGGATACTTTCCGACAAGTTCGGCGGCTTTCCATCAGTGGGTGCATAACGGCAAGCCCACACAGGTCGTGCGCAACCATATTCAGTATCTGAGACTTGATCCCGAGACGCGTGTAAAGGCCATTAAAGAATGGAACAAACCGATTTACTGGCCGCTGCTGGTTTTTGTTCTGCTGTCGGCGTTGGTGATTATTCCGGCCGTGGCTCTTCATAGAAAGCGGGAACGAATGACCGCACGCACTACAGAGGAGGACGTCAAATGATTCGTTATCTCTTAAGACGCATCGGCTACGGCTTCCTGATTCTGATCGGCGTCAATCTGCTCACCTTTATGCTGTTCTTTACGGTCAACACGCCGGATGATATGGCGCGCCTCAATATCGGCGGCAAGCGTGTGACGGCCGAAGCGATCCAGAACTGGAAAGAAGAACACGGTTACGACAAACCGCTGCTCTGGAATGAGAAGGCCAAAGGCTCAGACAAGCTTACGGATACGATTTTTTGGCAGCACAGTGCGCGGCTGATGGTCGGAGACCTCGGTGCATCGGACGCGGGACGTGACATTGCTTATGAAATCAAAAACCGAATGTGGCCGTCAGTTGCGCTGGCGTTTCCGACCTTTTTGCTCGGCGTCTTCGTGATTGTCGTGTTTTCTTTAGGTTTAGTGTTCTTCCGGCACACGAAGCTTGAGATCGGAGGCGTGGTCTTTGCCATTGTCATGATGTCGGTCTCTTCGCTTTTCTACATTATTTTCGGCCAGTGGCTTTTCTCAAAAGTTCTGCGGCTTGTTCCGATCTCAGGTTTTGAGACGGGAACGGCCATGATTTCGTTCCTGATTCTTCCGATTGCGATCGGCGTTTTCTCTCGCATCGGAGGCGATGCGCTGCTGTACCGCTCGATGTTCCTGGAAGAAATCAACAAGGATTACGTTCGTACCGCTCGCGCGAAGGGCTTAAGCGAAACGGCCGTCCTGTTTAAACACGTTCTGCGCAACGCCAGCCTGCCGATTCTGACTTCAACGGTTGCCGTGCTTCCGATGCTGTTTTTAGGCTCCTTAGTGATGGAAAGCTTCTTCGGCATTCCGGGCTTAGGCAGCTTCACGATTGACGCGATTAATGCTCAGGACTTCGCCATTGTCCGTACCATGGTTTTTGTAGGAACCGTGCTGTATGTTATCGGTCTGATTTTGACGGACGTAGCTTACACGATTGCCGACCCGAGGATCCGTTTGAAATGATGCCTAAATTTGTTTTGCTTCCAACGGATATCGTGATTGTCGTCCTTCTTGCGGCACTAACGTTTTATCTGATTCATGTTGCCCGCTCCGAAGAGCTCAAAGCACGATGGCGCTATGTTGTGAGTTCCGGCGCCTCGCTGTGCTCGCTTTCGCTGCTGTGTTTCTTCCTTCTGCTCTCCGTCGTAGATTCTGTGCACTTTCGTCCGGTCATTGATGTTCAGGCCGGGCGCCCGATCTATGACGTCAAGGCTTATTCCCTGTTGGATAAAGCGCTAGGCAAAGCCTCTTCTGCCGAAGAGAAGTCTTATTCGATGCCGCTTGCGACTCAGACATTTGAAAAAATTTCCCGCTTTGAAGACGGCAAACCCGTGCGCGATTACGAACCGCTGAAAGCCGGAGGAGCGCACCTCAAAAATAACGCCGATTGGGCAGAAGACATCATCGTTAAATCGGCCTGCGGGCTAGGTGCAGGACTCGTGCTTAGCGCTTTGCTGTGGTTCTTAACGGTCGGACTGATTGCTCGATATAAAGATCGCTCATTCAAGGGAGAGGTGCGTACGCTATTTAAGCGCCGCGATGAAGTTCCTTATGAAGCAGTCCTTACGACCTGCTCTGTTTTAATCGTCCTCGGGTGCCTGATCGGCGCGCTTTGGCCGTATTACCACGTGATGGGGACAGATCAAACAGGCAACGATGTCCTGTATCAAGCCTTTAAGTCGGTGCGTACAGCGCTTGTGATCGGAACTCTGGCGACGTTGACGACGCTTCCGTTTGCCGTGGTTCTGGGAATTTGTGCCGGATTCTTCAAGGGCTGGGTAGACGACTTAATTCAGTACCTTTACACGACGTTGTCTTCAATTCCGAGCGTTCTTTTGATTGCGGCTTCCGTGCTGATGATTCAGGTGTTCATTGATTCTCATCCCGGCATGTATGCGACCGGCATTGAGAGAGCCGACCTTCGTCTGTTCATGCTTTCAATCATCATCGGTCTGACGGGCTGGGCCACGCTCGCACGTCTCCTTCGCGCCGAGACCTTAAAGATTTCTCAGCTGGACTATATCCAAGCGGCTCGTGCCTTCGGATTAGGGCCGTTTAAGATCATGAAGCGTCATGTGCTGCCCAACGTGATCCACATCATTTTGATTGTGGCGGTATTGGATTTCTCCGGCATTGTTCTATATGAAGCGGTGCTTTCTTACGTCGGTGTCGGCGTTGATCCGACGACACACAGTTTCGGTTCCATGATTAATGCCGGACGTCTTGAACTTTCCCGCACACCGGTTGTCTGGTGGAACCTTTGCGCGGCTTTCACTTTCATGCTCACACTTGTGTTGTCTGCCAACTTGTTTGCGTCTGCCGTTCGGGAAGCATTTGACCCGAGACTGGTCCTCAAAATCGGGAGGAAAAAGTAATGCTCCGTATTTCTAATATGGTGACTGAAATCCTCACTTCCGAGGATACGGTTCGCGTTGTAGACGGTTTGAGCCTGACGCTTAATCGAGGCGAAATCTGCGCTTTAGTCGGAGAGTCCGGGTGCGGCAAATCTATGACGGCTTTTTCTCTGCTGAGATTGCTTCCGAGCTCCGGACGAGTCTCGAGCGGTGTTGTTACCGTTGACGGAACAGAAATCATGGGTTTGCCGGAAGCTGCGATGCGCAATATTCGCTCTTTCAAGATCAGTTTGATTTTCCAGGAACCGGCGACGTCGTTAAACCCGGTGATGACTGTCGGGGATCAAATTGTCGAGACAATTCTTCTTCATACACCGCTGCGCGGCGAAGAAGCGCGAGCAAAAGCACTCGACTGGCTGAAAAAAGTCGGAATCCCTGAGCCCGAACGCAGAATGAAATCATTCCCGTTTGAACTCTCCGGCGGTCAAAAGCAGCGCGTTATGATCGCTATTGCACTAGCGGCCGAGCCGAACTATTTGATTGCAGACGAACCGACGACGGCGCTGGACGTTTCCGTTCAAGCTCAGATTCTTGATCTTTTAAAGCATCTCAAGGAAACCGAAAACATCGGCATTCTGCTGATTACACATGATTTGGCTGTTGTGGCTCAGGTCGCAGCCAGGGTAGGGCTGATGTATGCCGGTGAGCTGGTGGAAGAAGCTTCAGCACGTGAGTTCTTCTCCAAGCCATTGCATCCTTATGCGCGCAATCTTTTGAAGGCGCTTCCTGAAGGAAAGCAAAAGAGCCAGATGCTCGAGGCAATACCGGGCATGGTTCCTCGCTTGAATCGAGAGTTCCATGGATGCCGATTTGCCGAGCGCTGTAAAAAAGCTCGTCCCGAATGTTCTCAGCATAAAGTTGTCCTGCAGGAGATTGGAGACCGAAAAGTTCGCTGCCTGTTTCCTGAAAATGATCCGGTCGAACTTCCGCGAAGTGACGTTGTTGTTGAGCGAGAGCAGAAAGATGTGCCTCGCATTCTTGAAGTCAAGAATTACAGCGTTTGGTTTCCGATTCGCGGCGGTTTTCTGCGTCCGACGGAATACGCCAAAGCCGTCAACAATGTCTCATTCGATGTGCGCAGAGGGCTGACAACGGCATTGATCGGAGAAAGCGGCAGCGGCAAAACCACGGTGGCCCGAGGCATCCTCCAACTTCTCCGACTGCAGGCAAAAATCACCGGTTCTGCGCTCTTGAACGGAAAAGACTTAGGCAGCTTGAACGGTCCCGATCTTCGACAAGCCCGCGTCGATATGCAGGTTATTTTCCAAGATCCATTCTCCAGTTTGAATCCGAGAATGCGTGTTAAGGAAATTCTGCTTGAAGGGTTGGAGAGCCTGCACCCTGATATTCCTGCGAGTGAAGCGCTCGGAAGAATTGAAGATGTCATCGGTCTTTGCGGGCTTCGTTCCGATTCATTGAATCGGTATCCGCATGAGTTCTCGGGCGGACAAAGACAGCGCTTGGCGATAGCTCGTGCGTTGGTGGTCGAACCCAAACTTCTGATTTGTGATGAACCGACATCGGCTTTGGATGTTTCCGTGCAGGCCCAAATCCTGAATCTTTTGAACGAAATCCAAAGAAGCCGAGATATCTCGTACTTGTTCATCACTCATAACTTCGGCGTCGTTCGTTACCTTGCCGATGAAGTCATTGTGATGAAGTCCGGAGAAGTGGTAGAAGCAGGATCGGCGGCAGAAATCCTTAATCGTCCGAAAGATCCTTACACCTGTCGCTTGCTGGAAGCAGTTCCGAATTTCGACTCTCTGAAGTAAGAACAAGAAGTTCCCACAAAGCCGAAAGACGCGTCTGGATACGGAAAGACGTTCTAGGCTCTGTTAGCGAAATTCAGCGAAGGACGAAATAAAAATTCAGAGGGGAGTTTTATCTTTAAAGGATAGAATTAAAGATAGTTTAACCTCTAAGTATTGGTATTTTTGCTGTCAAAGAAAGCCTCAATTTTTGAGAATTGAGCAGAAATTGAACACGATTGAACAAGTATTGAACATATATCGTGAGTAGACGAGCTTGAGAACGAGTTTCTCTTTTCAATCCGGATAGAGTAACGGCCTGTTTTAGCGAAATAAGCGAAAGATGAAATAAAAATTTGGAGGGGATTTTTGTTTTTAAAAGACCGAATTAAAGATGATCTATCTTTTAAGTATTGGGATTCTTGGTGTCAAAGAAAACGTCTTTTTTGGGAATTAGACTGTTAAAAGGCCAAACTCGAGGAGGTACTTCTTTTTTAATCCGGAAAGAGCAATCGTGTGTTTTCAGTGATGCCTCGCTGGTTGGCAGCGATGTCTATTAAAACATCGCCTAAGCGGTCTTGATCCGACAAGAACTTGATTCCATTGTTTTGGCACAGATCCAAGTAAATCGCCAGCGCCGTCCTTTTGTTGCCGTCCTGAAAGAAATGACCTTTGAGAAGGCTGACGACGATGCTTGTTATCTGCTCTCTGACGGTGTCGTAATAGGAATAGCTGGACAGACATCCGCCTACTCGCTGTTTTCTTTCTTCTGAGCAGCGATTGCCGGTGAGAGCTTCGTTGATCAAGACCACCGCATCAATATCTAATGGTGTACTCATTTGTCTTTGAGATAATCAAACGTCTTTTTGAAGGTGTTTAAATTTTCTTTAAAGCGTTTGAGCATTTGCTCTTTAGTATTTGGGCGGAGCTCCTGTTTTTGAGGAACTGATTTTCTATCTGTCATAGTTCAAGAAAGAGAAGAGCCGATTCGGTTCGATTAACCGGCTCGGCTTCTTCCCTCAGAAAGAGAAATTATCCTTGTTCGCTGAAACGTTCTTTAAGCCGCTGAGGCAGTCCTCCGCTGCGCTGCGTGACGGTCTTTAACGACATGTCTAGGGCATCCTTAGCCCCGAAAATCTGGCACGTTTTTTCCGAGCGAGTAATGCCGGTATAAAGAAGTTCGCGCGTGCATAAAGAGGCAGCATCACTTCCGGCACTTAGTGTTGGCAGGAAGATGGCTACATCACGGAAGCCGGAACCCTGCGATTGATGGATGGTGATTGCAAAGGCGGTGTCATATTTCGGCAGCAGCTGAGCCGGAACGATTTTCTTCAGATCACCGATGAATGCATACCACATCGGTTTGTCGGAATCAGCCGTCTTCAAGCCGAAAATAACAGCGACGTCGCCGTTGGCGACACCAAGGCCGGAGTCGTTTTGACGAACAATGATGACCTTGCCGTTGTACATGTCGTCTGCGGATGGAACTATGAAAGCCGTTTTAACAAAATCTTCGCAATAATCATTGACGGCATTGACGCCGGTCGGACCTTCACGTTGTGCGCACAACGGACGGAAAGTACTCAGTTCGTTCCAGACGTCTTTAAGAGCTTGTTGTACATCATTAGGAAGGTTTTCGAAGTTGGCTGATCTTGAATCCACTTCGTTTTTATCGTTCAAAGTTAAAGTCAGGTTTAAGTTTTCGACTGCGTTGCAGTAGGAATCGAGTTTTTCCTCTAACCACTTCTGAGCCTGCAGAGGAAGATTTCTACCTGCAGATTTGAAAAACACGCCGGTATCTTTAAATCCTTCAAAAGGTTGATCGTCCGTGTACTCAACTTCTGAAATAAAGTCCGAAATGCCGGCTTCTCTTCCTTCTTCGAAGGCCAGCATGCGCTGCGCCAATCTGCCGATAGCGGATTTGTCGTTGAAGCGAATGCTCTCTTTTAATTCAACAATGTAGCCTTTCAAAACACCCGAATTGTCGGAGATGTCAGCAAACACCGAACCAGGTCCGACGGCTGCCAGCTGATGCTTGTCGCCTAAAAACACAGTTTGCGTTTTGGTTGGATCAATTGATCTGATAAGTTTTAACGCAAGGGCGGAGTCAATCATTGAGCTCTCATCCACGATTAGCAGATCTGCTTCGATCGGATTGTCTGCTGAAGGTCGTTTGCCGTTGGATAAATCCGTGACGAGCAATTTATGGATCGTCAAAGAAGTCAGTCTATCTTCCGCAAGGGCCTTGCGAACGGCAGGGTAGTAAGGTGCAGAGGACGGACCGGCATCCGCTTGATTTTTTACGGATTCAAGAAGACGACTTGTGGCCTTTCCGGTTGGGGCACACATTTGAATGATGCCCTTCGGATGTATTTCCAAAAAGGCTTCAATGAATTTCACAACGGTGGTTGTTTTGCCGGTACCGGGACCGCCGCAAATAACGGAGAATTTCTCCGAAACTGCAAGTTCGGCGGCTTCCAGCTGCAGAGGATTTAAAGAGTAGGCTTTCTTGTCGCCGTTTTCTCGTGCATTCTTTAACGTCTGTTCCAGCTGTGCTAAGGCCTCTTTTACCTCGTTGACGTCGCTGGCGCTTGTAGAGCACATACCGTGAATACCTGCGGCCAAACGGCTTTCAGAGCAAAAATTGCGGCGGGAATAAATTCTCAGCTTTTTCGGTTCGCTCTCGTCAAGAAGAAAAGGCGTAGGAGCGACAGAAAGGTTGTTAGGTTCGTCAGCAATTTTGTTGCTGCTGTCTGTTAGCAGCTCAGCTTCCCTGAGCAGCTCCACGTACTTTTTATTTTGCGGCGTTGCATCAAGCTCGGCACATAAACCTCCGAGGTGTTCGGCTTGTCCGAGATGCAGCATGAAGAACGCCAATGCGTCTCTTAGCTCTTCTGTAATGGTTTTTCCTCGACGAGTTAAAAGGTCAAGCAGAATGGTGCCGAGGTTTTCAAATGAATTTTGGTTTTGCGAAATCATTTCAAACTGCTCCTTTGGCACGAGATTCCAGGAGTTCGCGACTGAATCCGTTTTTCAGGAAGTCGTCTAAACATTCGATAAGGGCATCTTTTGGACGTTCAAAGTACGTTCCGCGCGCATTCCTGTCGATGCCGCGCAGGAAGCAGTAAACCGCCCCTCCGATGGCTTTATAACCCGTACCTTCCGGCAGATTTAAACGAACTTCGAGCATTCGTTTGAGCGCAACGAGATAGAGCGCCAACTGAAGCTCGTAGTGATTATTTTTCATCAAGGCGTTCACGGCTTCCGGCGTATAGAGCTCAGGAGTGTTGTTGCGGTAATCAATTTTGTTCGTCTTCCAGTCGATGACCCAATATTTGCCGTCAGCGGCAAAAGCTAAGTCGATGGAGCCCGTGAGATAACCGCGCATATCAAGTTCTGACAAATGAAAGTCTTTATAACGAGAATCAAAGGCCGTTAGCGTTTCAGCCAAAAGACTCGCCGTCAGACGTTCTCTGCCCTTTATCGGAGCTCCGACGGAAAGCATGAATTTCAATTCCGGACGGCAATCTTTAAGATTTTTAAAAAGCTGAGAGAGATGGAAGCCCGGCGCGGAGGGCAGAATCTTTGCTTCGAATAAATTTTCGAAGAACTCTTCCGTTTTAGTCTCGATTTCGGCCTTTCGTTCTTCAGTTTCTGGGGCGACATAACCCTTAAAACGATCATCTAAAAATTTGTAGACTCTGTTCTTCCAGTTATGGAAATTTTTGTCGAAAATCTTTTCTAATAATTCGTGGACTTTCGTGCCGAATTCGGCAGCGCTTTGGGTGCCTTTGAGGACTTCCAATACGTCCTCTTCTTTCGATTCCGCGACAGTTTCCTCTGACTCAAGAGCTTCCGACTCATCAGTGATGACGGCGGAGTCCTGTGCTTCCATGGTCCTCAACAAGCTTGTGAAACTGGAAGAAATCCAAGAACGATTTTGCTTCTCACCGCGACCGGCTCTGAGATCAAGATGCTCCGGCGGTTGTCTGAAGGAGACTTCGGAGTCTCCATATTTGCCGGGTTCGAAGTCAAAACGGATCTCAAAAGGAATGTAAGCATTTAAAGCTTTCTCAGAGAGCATGAGAGGATGTGCGCTGTTCTTGTTGTACTCGGAAATTCCGTCAAGCAAGGCCTTTCTGACTTCTCTTGCCGACGCTTCCTTCGGGCTCAAAGCCTCCCGCAGTCGGTTTAAACCGCCAATAATGGCCAATCCGCCGGACGTTTCTCCGCTGATAGCCTGAGCAAGCGGATTTTTTCCGCCGACGCTGCCGTGAGGCGCTCCGTTCTTAGTTTTCTTGAAGAAATAGGGAAGAACCACCCTTGCTGTGGCTCGCGTCATAGCGACATACAGCAGTCTCATGGACTCCTCATATGATTTCTCAATGAAGTCGTCCGGTGCCTTCTGTTCGGTTTCATAGAAGGTAATGACGCCTGTCGCATCATCTCTAAATTTCTGACCTTTGGAAAAGCTTATCGGCCGGTCAAGGTAATAAACAACAGGGTATTGAAGGCCTTTACTGCTGTGAATAGTCTCAACTCGAACAACATCGGAATCGGTTTCACGTCTCAGAGTGTAGCTGTCGTTGCTCTTTTTTTGTTCTTGTTTTAACCAGCGCAGCAGTCCCTGAAGACTATCAATGGTGTTGTGCTGCTGATGAAGAAGCTCCAAGATGTGCTGATAATTCGTGAGGGCGCGTTCTCCTCCGTATTGCAGTAAACGCTCTTCGGTTTTGGCGCCGGCAAATAGGTTCGAAACAGCAGCGATAATTCCGCTCTTCTCGTAGATTTTTGCTGAGTTTTCCAATAACAGACGTGCCTGCGCGGAGGCCGCATCGTTATTCAATAAGTCATTCAGCGAGTCGCCGAAAATCCTGGTTGCCTGAGCCGCAGCCACAAGACGAGTATCTCTCGGATCGTACATAGCCTCTAGAACGCTCTTAAGTTCGTGCGCTTCTTTGGAACATAAGACATTTTCATTCGAAGACCGAAGGGTGCGAATGCCCCGCCTGCGCAGCTCTTCAATAACCTTGTCAGCATGGAAGCGCTTTGCAACCAAAATCGCGATATCGCTGGGTCTCAGTCTCCGGCCTTCATAGAGGACATTTTCCTTTAGCAAGGATTCGATTTCCTCTGCGATGGCAATAGCCTCCATATCGCGAAGTGTCTCTGCATTGGACAAGGCCTTAGTGTCGGCATTGGACCAGAAAGCGAAAGAGGAAAGGGGTTCGACTTTGCCGTCTTTCTCTAAGAGGAGCGGTAGTTTTTTCTTATTAAACTTCACCGGCGAATAAGAAAGGGCCTGATTCAAAAAGCCGCCGCGGGAACCTTTCCCTTCCGGATTGAAGTACGCATTAACTCCGGCAATGATCCCAGGAGTAGAACGATAATTCTTTACTAACTGATAAGGGTTGTTGATTTCGTTTTTGGCTAACAGATACGTTTCAAGACTTGCGTTCCTGAAGCGATAAATAGACTGTTTCGGATCACCGACAAAGATAACGGGTTTGGAGTTCTCCGGATCCTCTAAGAACAGGTGTTTGAAAATCGAGTATTGAATCGGGTCCGTATCCTGAAATTCGTCAATCAAAGCAGCGCCGTAAAGGTTCTGAATTGCCTTGGTGAATTCCGGATCTTTAACAATGCGTTCTTCTGCTTCGATCAGCAGGTCATCGAACGTAAAAAGACGTTCATCTTTCTTGTTTTCTTCGTAGAGTTTTGTTGCCTGATCAATGAAAGTTTCAAAAAACCGAGTGGTTTCGTCTTCGGGCTTTTGATTCGCATCTTTCATCAGCTTCATTTGCCGGGTGAGCGGCTTGCTTCTGCTCAAACCGGCAGCAGTTGTCAGAATATCTTCCCAAGGAATGTCTCGAGCCAGAGACAGTTGTTCCGTAGGGTAGCCTGGATAGGCCTTCGGAAGGTTTGTACGAAGAAAAGTACTCAGCGCTTTATCTTTAGCGTTTGAATCATCTCCGATCTCAAAGTCGTAGTTTCCCTTTGAAGAAAAGACAAAGTCCTGAAGGATTCGTTGGCAAAAGCCGTGAATAGTAAAAATGGCAGCGTCGTCAATCTTATTCAGCGCTGTTTGCAGTTTTTCAAGAATTATGTCCTGAGAATATTTCTTTTCTCCCCAACTATCCAGCAGATCGTTGAAGCTTCCGCTCTTGTTCAGCCTAATTTGTTCAATCAGTTCCGTCAGGTTGCTGCGCAAACGAGAGGACAACTCATCAGTGGCTGCATTCGTGAATGTCACGACCAAAATACGATCTAGTTCGATTCCTTTCTCGACTAAAAGCCTGAGCAGCACTCGCATCAAGGAATACGTTTTTCCGGTGCCGGCGCTGGCTTCCAAAAGCATGCGCCCCTCAATCGGCGTTGTGGCAGCATCAAATTCTTTATAAAGCATAAATACTCCGATTAAGGTTTAAGTTTTTGAATGAATTCAATTAACGCTTCGAATGCTTCTGAAAGGTAGATGTCTTTCTTTCTGCCATCACCTTTGAGGAGTTTGTAGTAATCGCTGAGTTCTTCTTTGAGAGCCTTAGATAAATCAGCAGCTTTTCTTACGCTTTCCTCTGAGACACCCTGCCAAAGCAGTGCGTCATCCGAGGCATTCATTCCAAGTGCGTGCTTGCAGTGACACTCAAATAACCTCAAGAACGCTTTAAGCGGTTCGCCGCCATGGTTCTGAATAATCGAAGAGTAAGAAATGACGAAATGATCTGTGTCTGAACTTTCGTTAAAGATGAGTAAATCGTAGGGTTCCCCGGCTTCGGTCCAAATAATTTGGCGCAATACTTCTCGGTTTTGTTCCGACGCAGAGCAAAAGACGCCGAGCTTGACGCGCAAGGACTCATCTTCCGTTTTCCAAAGGAAGAGATCCGTTTTGTCTGTGAGCCGATTGACGAAGCTAGAAACTGCAGTCGGAACTCGATAATCAAGTCCCGCCGAGAGGGGTTTTAAAGTCTCAGTCTCCTCAAATTGTTTCCTTGCGGCGTGAGCGTCGGCAACCTCTGAGGTTTCAAAACTGAGAACCGCACGTCGGACACTTTCAATGCCGTACTTCGGATTAAGGTTCAGAAGATTGAGCGCCTCTTGATCAGAGAAGTTATTCTCAAGCAAAGAAAGAAATTTTCGGCTGACCTCTGAGTGCATAAGCTTGTCGTCCTTAGAAGGGACGATCATTCTTTCGTCGGCTTCGAAATCTGATGATTCAAGCTTGAGCAGCGTTGCCGTCCATTCGTTGTAAGAGGTCAGGAACTTTATGAGGAAATTAACCTGCAGTTCGCGGAGCACCGGGTGCTGCATCGTTTTGGGAAGTTTCTCAGCAGGAATCTCGGTGTTGGCAAACATCGGTTCCTTGGCGCCCGGGTTCCTATAGGCATGTTCGATTGAATCGAGGACGTCTTTCCGAGGGCTCTTCCAGAACAAGTTGTTTTCTCGTTTGTCTAGAGATTTTGCTTCCTCTAAGAAATTTCTCATGGAGAAGCGATTCAAAGGAACCTTAGTCACGATGCTCTTCCAAAGCTCGTCTGCCTTTTCCTGAGCAGTACCGTCCTCCATTCCTACGTTCATGGCATGAGAAAGGAAGTAATTCTTGAAATTATCAATGACGAGCGACGGATTATTTTCGCTTTGCGGTTTCGTTCCGATGGTGTAGGAAATCAAGAGGTTTTCTCGAGCGCTGAGGAGTGTGTCAAGAAAGACGGCGTTATTGTCCTTTCTTGCGTCTCGGTCGCCGCGGCGGCGGTGATCCTTAGTTAAGTCAAATTCTTCAAACTTAGGAGTTCCCGGGAACCCGCTTTTCTCATCGAAGCCCAGGCAGCAGATGACTTTGTAAGGAATGCCTCTAGCCAGCGAGATGGATGTAAAGGTCATGGTTCCGGAGCTCGGCACTTCGCGTTTAGTTTTAGAGAGTTCGCTTCTCAGCTCGCTCAATACAACATCGAAGCTGACCGGTTTTTCGGTGTTTCCGAAAGCGGCAGCCATACCTTCGCAGACTGTCTCGATGATTTGCGTGAAGTTGTACGACTCCTCAGGATCACAGTTGTTTCCGAAGAAACGTTCTTTCATACCTAGCAGCGCTTCTCTCCAGGCTTCTGCGGGAAGTGCAAATTCGGAAGCGAGCAGTACACGACGCTGATCGGCAAGGTTCAGGTAAAGCTGAGAAACAGCTTGGAGCAAGCGGCCCGAGCCGTCGGAAACGACATCAAAACCGGCTTCTTCATCTCCGCGAATGGGCAGGACATTCTTGAAAGGCAATGGAGAGGCCTCATCAAGAAAGAATCCGAGAGAAAGCCGTTCCATGGCGTCCTGAAAGGACGTGTCTTCGTCAGTGAAATTCAGCGCCGCGAGCTGTTCATGATCGATTCCGACAGAGTATCCCGCAGAATAAAGCCAAGTCTGAATGACAGAGATGTCGTCTAAGGACAGGTCCCACTGCTGTTGTACGGGGAGTTTCTCCAGCCAATCAAAGAATTCTCTGGCTGAGAAATCGGACATCAAGAGTTTGCCCAAGCCCACAAACGCATCTGCAAGCGCATTCTGTTTTTCTTCGCTGAGACCGATGATCTTCCAAGGGATATAAAGATCTTTCGGCAGTGATGCCATGACGCCTTCAATGATAGGAGCTGCCTTTTCGATGTCCGGAACTACGACCAAAACATCGGAAGGTTTTAGGCCGCGTTTTTTATCTGTGAGCCAATTCTGGAGAATGTCGATGGTGGCTTCGACTTCTCGGACAAAAGAGGGCGCCTTGAGAATGCGAAGACTGACATCTTTCTCGTCAGGCTCAATGGGCAGCAGCGTGCTGTCCATTCTAAGAATGGAGTTTTGAAAGCTATGCAGAAACGACTTGGAGGGATACTCCAGATATGCGGAAGCTGTCTCGGCACTAACCTTGGTTTTTATTTCTTCTTCGGAATGGTCGAAAGTTTTTTCTGAGGTTACAAATTCCCGAGACCCCGGCTGTTTGACGAATGCCTTTTGACGGTTCTGTTTGTCTTTATCAGAGATATCCGTTTCGATTGCCGAAGCTTCTTCCTCGGAAAAAAGGAAGCTGTCCAATCGGTCAATAGCGGCTCTCGTGCTTGCTGCATTTGTCAACAGATAGTTCAGGCAGCTGTTGTCGACTTTGAAATTCTCGGACCAGTCGAACTGCGCTTTCGGAACGGACTCAAACCAGTACTCGGCGCACGGATTAAGAATGTACAGATTAAGCTCTGCAGGAGAATCTTCATAAGCTCGAATCAGAGGCAGTAAGTTAGGCGGAATCGAGAACGGCAGAAAAAGATGAATCGGAAGACTGTTCTCAACCGGTTTGTTCTTCCGGATTC
The DNA here is from genome assembly GCF_057870745.1 of Parasutterella sp. NCBI lineage: Bacteria > Pseudomonadati > Pseudomonadota > Betaproteobacteria > Burkholderiales > Sutterellaceae > Parasutterella > Parasutterella sp. Next base: position 44,256 of record NZ_DBMALT010000017.1, read on the forward strand.
GCTCAATAGTATTTTCAAGCCACCCGAAGATTTTTCCTTCGCTTTCTGCGCCGGTCTGTTCGATTAATTCTTGCCAAAGACGCTTTTGCCACAAAAAGTCAGCGTTTTTCTTCAATCGCTCTTCTTCTGCCTTTGCATTTGGTACCGGAAGCGGGTGTACCTTATGGTTGAATTTGAATTTCTCTAAAGCCCACTGTTGCAGCCAGTCAAAGCGATAGGAACCGTAAGTAATGAAAACTGTGTTCAGATGACGGGCAAATTCCAACACACCGACGGGGTCCAACGTCTGAATGTATTCATAAAGACGCTTTTCTTCTTCAGGGAAAGCCTTTTTGTTTTGCTTTTGACGCAGGATCTCGTAAAAAGTCCAGTCCATGACCTGAGATGTTTCAGCGTTGGAGAGAGACTGTCCGAGAACTTTGAACATCCAGCTGGCTACGTTAGAGAATTCAATCCCCGGAGTGGCTCCGAAGTGATCCGCGAAGAAGCGGTTGAGGTTGTCCTCGACCATCGGCGTCGGGACGATAACCTTGATTTGCTCAAAAAAGGAGGCATTACTGTTTCGCAGGTCCTCCAGATTAAAACCGATTTTTGTGGCAAGAACCGTTCGAAGAACTTCGAACGAGTTCGAGTAAAAAGTAGAAATCACTGAGGACCCTCCTAAAAGGAAAAGCCGACGTTTTAGTTTAGTTGTGTGGCGCTGAGTCAGGCTTTTTTCAGCGGCGGGACACGTACACAGAAGGTGTAGGCGTAGTCGCCGATAGCATCGAGTTTGTAGCGGGCCCCGCGCAGAAGCACATAGAAGACACCGTCCTTGTCGACTAAGAAGTTGGGGTGTACTTCAAGATCGTTTTTCTGAGCGTAATTTTTAAAGTCTTCCTTGGATTCTTCGATTGTTTTTCCGGGCGTCACATAAACACCGACTAAGAAATGGTCCTCGAAGTAATCGTTGGGAATATCCAAGCGGTCATAGATAGAGACGGCTTCAATACTTTCAATGGTTCGAATCTGTTTTCCGACGAGTGTGTCTGAGACAACTTTTTCCAGTTTGCCGGGAATGGCCTGGATGTCCTGTCTCTTTCCGACGCAGACGAGCGCAACGGTAATTTCTCCGTCTTCAGTATCGCAGCTTGAAGTGTCGCGCGGGAAGCACTGAACCTGACGTACGCCGACGCAGTCCAATCCCATGACAAGCAAAAACTCCTCAGGGAAGTAAATCTGAGAAGCAAAGGACGGGTGCATCGTGATCGTGATTTGAGCCTTATTGTCAGGGCAGGCAGAAGCTTCCAAATCTTGAACGTCGTTCCAGGCCTGACGCGCTTGTTCGCTCAATGTCTTGACGTTCTCTTCAAAATCGTAGGGAAGAACGGACAAGTCCAGCTGCACCTGACGCTCGGACAAGTTGTAAGAACTAATATTGGTCGTCATCGAATAAAAATCCCAAATCTTTATGTTTTCTATCGAGCCCGAAATGGCTGTATGCGCGCGGTGTCGCCACGCGTCCCCTTGGTGTCCTCTGAACAAAACCTTCTTTGATCAGATAAGGCTCGACCATATCTTGAAGCGTATCAGACTCCTCACCGACAGCGGAAGCCAGGTTTTCGATACCGACGGGACCGCCTTGGAATTTTTCAATGATCGCAAGCAGGAATTGGCAGTCGAGGCTGTCTAAGCCGATCGGATCGACTTCTAGCATGGTAAGGGCGTCTTTTGCGATTTGTTCGGACAATTGACCCTGATGACGGACTTCGGAAAAGTCGCGAATACGTCGAAGCAATCTGTTTGCGATTCGAGGTGTACCGCGGGAGCGGCGTGCAATCTCACCGGCTGCGCCTTTATCTGCCGGCATATTTAGCAGGTGCATGGAGCGCAGCACAATGGTTGTCAGGTCTTCAGGCGAGTAGTACTGAAGCTGGGCACGAATACCGAAACGATCCTGCAGCGGTTTGGTCAATGAACCTGCACGTGTCGTGGCACCCACAAGCGTGAAATGCGGAAGATCGATTTTGATCGAACGGGCAGCAGGGCCTTCGCCGATCATGATGTCGAGCTTGAAGTCCTCTAAGGCCGGATAAAGAATTTCTTCGACGACCGGCGAGAGACGATGGATTTCGTCAATGAAGAGAACATCATGCGGCTCCAAACTTGTAAGCATGGCAGCCAAGTCCCCGGCCTTTTCTAAAACAGGGCCCGACGTTTGACGAAGCTTGACGCCGAGTTCGTTGGCGATGATGTTTGCCAGTGTCGTTTTACCTAAGCCCGGAGGGCCGAAGAGCAAAACGTGATCCAGAGCTTCTCCGCGATTGCGTGCAGCCGTGATGAACAGATCTAACTGCTCACGAATACCGTCTTGGCCGGCATAGTCTTTGAGACGTGTCGGACGAAGGGCCTTGTCGATGACTTCTTCTTTTTCTTTTCTTTCAGAGGAAAGAATCGAATTGCTGTCCGCCATGGATTAACCTTTCTGAGCAAGTTGACGCAGACAGAGACGAATGCCTTCGGAGGCGTCGGCATCTGCAGGGACGTTTTTCGCAGCGCCGCGAGCTTCGCGTTCGCTGAAACCCAACGCAACCAAAGCCTGGATGACCTCTGTCTGAACGGATGAAACCGTGGGCGCAGAAGTGACGACCATCTTGTCCTTCAGCTCAAGAACGAGACGTTCGGCCGTTTTCTTACCGATGCCGGGAACCATCGTCAAAAGTCCGATTTCATTATTGGCAATGGCGTTTCCGATATCTTCTGCAGACATAGAGGAGAGCATGGCGAGCGAAATTCTTGGACCGATGCCGCTCACTTTCAGAAGCTGCCGGAACACTGATTTTTCCTGAGAAGTTAAAAAGCCGTAAAGCAGCTGCGCATCTTCACGAACGATCATGACGGTTTCCAGAAACACTTCTTCGCCGATGTTCGGAAGATTGTAGAAAGTGGACATCGGGACATCGATCTCGTAGCCTAGTCCGCCGCACTCAACAACAACTTGCGGAGGATTTTTTTGAAGAATTTTTCCTCGAATGGTTGCAATCATTAGTTAGACCTTTCCTTCATAACGTTTCGTCCACTCGTTTCTTGAGCGGCGAGCACTTGAGCCTCTGCGGGATACACCGGTTCCGCTGCTGCCGGCCTTGGTTCCGAGTGTCGGTACGAGGCCGAGCAGGATACTGGAGCTGCCGTAGCAGATCGCGGTTGCCAGAGCATCCGACTCGTCCGGACTGAAGCGCGTGTCCTCAAGCTTCAGATGCCTTAGAACCATTTGCTGCACTTGATCTTTGTCAGCGGCGCCGTAGCCGGTTACGGATTTTTTAATCTCGCGAGTGCTGATTTCTTTGCATAGGATAGAGTGACATGCGACAGCACACATCGCAGCGCCTCTTGCGTGTGACAGCAGCATGCTGGACTGGGCATTCGTATTCAAGAAAGTTTTTTCAATCGAAGCGACATTCGGATGATGCTCCTCGATCAAAGCCGACAAGGACTTAAAAATGAATCCCAGTCTGTCGGAAAGTTCGCCTGCGGGTACATTCAAAACACCAGAGGCGACATAGGTGAAATGACCGGGCACAAAATCTACAAGGCCGTAGCCGGTGTGATTAAGCCCCGGGTCAATTCCGAGAATACGAACAGCCTTTTGGCTCACTAGAAGCCTCCGCCCATGCCGCCCATACCCGGGAAGCGGCCGCTAAGGCTTCTGAAAGCGCGCATCATTTTGCCCATGCCGCCTTTTTTCATCATCTTCATCATTTCGCGGCTCTGCTCAAACTGTTTGAGCAGACGATTGACTTCCTGAACGGTAGTGCCGGCGCCGGCAGCGATTCTGCGCTTGCGGCTTGCTTTGATGATTTCGGGTTTTCTGCGTTCATGCGGTGTCATCGAATTAATGATGGCTTCAGTACGGGCGAGCTGTTTCTTAGCCTGTTCGTCGTCAACCTGGCCGGCAGCTTGGGCGAACTGTGCCGGGAGTTTCTCAATTAAGGAAGAGAAACTGCCCAGGTTTTTGACCTGAGCGAGCTGATCCTTGAAGTCTTCGAGTGTGAAATCGTCGCCCTTACGCATTTTTTCAGCGAACTTCTGGGCTTTTTCGATATCCACGTTCTTGCGGACTTCATCGACAAGAGAAACGATGTCGCCCATGCCGAGGATTCGTCCGGCCATGGCCTGCGGATCAAAACGCTGGAAACCGTTGAGTTTTTCACCAACGCCCATAAATTTGATGGGCTTACCGGTGACCATGCGAACGGAAAGCGCTGCACCACCTCTGGAGTCGCCGTCGACCTTAGTCAGAATCACGCCGGTTAGCGGAAGTTTTTCGCCGAAGGCTTTCGCGGTGTTGACTGCGTCCTGACCGACCATGGCGTCGACCACGAAGAAGGTTTCGATCGGATTTAAGAATTTTTCCAGATCGCTGACCTCATTCATCATCTGCTCGTCGATCGCTAAGCGACCGGCCGTATCGACGATGAGCACGTCGTAGTAATGAAGCTTTGCGTATTCGAGGGCCTTGCGGGCAATATCGAGCGGTTTTTCGTTCGGAGTACTCGGGAAGAAGTCAATGTTGGCCTGCTGAGAAACTGTTTGCAGCTGATCAATAGCGGCAGGACGGTACACGTCGGCGGAAACTGTCAGAACTTTTTTCTTCTTTTCTTCTTTGAGCCATTTACCGAGCTTGCCGGCGGTCGTCGTTTTACCGGCACCTTGAAGGCCGGCTAACAGGATGATTGCGGGAGGCTGGGTAGCGAGGTTGATCTCGCGAACATTTTCAGGATCCTCTCCGCCGATAACTTTTGTTAATTCGTCGTGAACAATGCCGACCAATGCCTGGCCCGGAGTCAGGCTTGTCTGAACTTCGGTTCCGAGGGCTTTTTCTTTAATTCTTGCAATGAGATCTTTGACCACGGGAATGGCAACGTCTGCCTCGAGGAGGGCAATACGAATTTCACGCAGCATGTCCTGCATGTTGGATTCGGTCAGACGAGCTTGTCCGCGAATGGTTTTGACGACTTTGGTAAGACGCTGAGTAAGAGAATCGAGCATTACATTAATTCAAAGGAAAGAGTTAAGTCATACAATACGATCAACTATATAAAAAAGAGTCGTAACGATGACATTGAATGCCATATTTTACGTTTTTGCGGCCGTATTGTATTTAGCCGCAGCCTTCGGAATTTACAAAACGTTGCAAGAGCCTGAACCTACGGAGAAATTCTGGATTCGCCCCCTGATTTGCGCAGGTCTTATGATCCAGGCTTACCTGATTTACGAGGCTTTGTTCCTGTACGGGACTCCGCACTTTGGAATGGCGCTAGCGCTGACGATTACGCTGTTCACCTGCACGTTCCTGCTGCTCTTGGAAAGTTTCTTCTCTAAGATCGGCGCCATGCTGGTTTTTGTTCTGCCGCTTTCTGCGGTTAGCATGCTTTTACCGCTTCTGCTGCCTGGTTCTCCCTTAGCGCCGGAAACCGCGAGCGGCCCTTTCAGACTGCATCTGCTTCTGGCGATTCTTGCGTACAGCGTGATGACGATGGCGCTTATCCAAGGACTGCTTTTAATGGCCGTTCATAAGAGAGTCCGCGCCAAGGACTTTGTTACTCACGAGGGCGCAAAGCACGTCAATATTTTGGACAACATGCCTTCCATGATGGAAATGGAGAAAATCCTTTTCCGTTTGATCTGGGTCGGGTTCATTGTTCTGACCGCTGCGATTCTGTTCGGTGCTGTCTATTCTCAGGAACTTTTCGGCCAAGCCTTCCGTTTTGACCACAAGACTGTCACCACCTGCATGGCCTGGGTCATCTTCGGAATCCTGCTTCTCGGACATCATCTCAGAGGCTGGAGAGGAAAGTTTGCCGCTCTTTGGACCGTTATCGGCTTCTGCGTTCTGATGGTTTCTTATATCGGCGTTCGCTTTGTTATGGAAGTTGTTCCGGGAGCCTAAGTCATGTCCAGGATCATTTTCTTTGTTCTTATCGTTGCCGTTATTTACTTTGCCTGGCGTTCCATGCGCTTAAAGCAGATTCAGCTTGAAAAGCGCCTGGATAAACAGGAAAAAGCCAATCTTGCGGAACACAAAAACGATATGCCGGGCGAAAAGATGGTTTCGTGCGCGAACTGCGGCTTGTATGTTCCGATCAGTGAAGCTGTATACAGCAATGGGAAGTACTATTGCTGCCGCCAGCACGCAATGAAAGGCCCGAAGGCGCACTGATGCGAATTTTTCCTAACGGCTGGTGTGACGAAGCGGCAATTCGGCCTTCCGAGCATTTCAACGAGCGGCCGGAAGGCGAAGAGATTTCTCTTCTGGTGATACACAACATCAGTTTGCCAGCCGGTCAGTTCGGAACCGGAGATGTCGACGCGCTTTTCTGCGGAACGCTTGACTGCTGCAAGCATCCGTCCTACCAAGATTTAGAAGGACTGCGCGTTTCTTCACACTTCTTTATTGATCGGAGTGGACGCCTGTTCCAGTACGTTTCCTGTTTGGACCGTGCCTGGCATGCCGGCGTTTCCTCTTACGAGGGCCGTGAGAACTGCAATGACTTCTCGATCGGCGTGGAATTGGAAGGTACAGATTCAGCGCCCTATGAGCAGGCGCAATATGAAACGCTCGGGCGCCTCACCGATGCACTTGCCGAAGCTTATCCTATCAAATACGTCACGGGCCATTCCATGATCGCACCGCTTCGCAAGACGGATCCGGGCCCTGCTTTCGACTGGCTTACGTATGAGAGTCTCTGCAAGACCGGTAAGCCGTTGTGTTTTCCTTACGTCTAAACGTCTAATTGAGCGGTTCAGGCCAAAATTCTGCATTGTTGACCGCCGCCTCATTTAGAATGATTAACAACAAAACAAGTAAAACGAGAGGATCAGAAAGTGTCCGCGATTTTTTTATTAACCCTTAGACTTCTTTGCACGGTTTTCGCGTGCCTGCTCTTGTTAAGAGCTTATTTAAAGTTTTTGCGTGCTCCCGGAAACGATCCGATCACTTCTTTCGCCTATACCACGACGCAGTGGGCTGTCGGTTCGGTCTCTAAATTCATTCCGAGAACGCCGACCATTGACTGGCCTTCAATTTTTGTCTGCTACTTAGTCGCCGTCATTTATCAGTTCTTCCACTGGCTGATGGGCTCGGGGGCCGGGGGATTTTTCCCATTTTTCTTTGATTCCGCCGTTCTGGTGGTGTACTGGGCCATTGAACTTGCAATGTTTGCCGCATTGCTTTTCTGCATTCTCTCTTGGGTAAACCAAACAAGCGCTCTTTACCGTACGCTGAGTTATCTCTGCTACCCCTTCCTGGCACCGATTAAGAAATTTATTCCGGTTTGGAAGAACATTGATTTTTCTGCGATCGTCTTCTTCTTGGTTGCCAATATTGTTTTAGCGCTGCTCGCTCCCTTGACTTAATTTCTGTTGATGACTGTTCTGTCCGCTGTTTGATGTTCTATGGAGACAGTCACCGACAAAAGCTAAATTCCCGTTCAGATTACAGAAGGCTCTGGGCGGGAATTTTGTTTTGGCTGGGGTCGGAAGGACGCTCTTCCAATTTCCCCTCTATAACAGAGTTGTTTTTCGAGACATTTGTATGTTGTCCAATGACAGCAAAGAGCTTCAAGCCGTCTCTCTAAAAAGCATCTCCAGTGGCTCGATGATGGGCCGAAAGAGCTTTAAAGAGAAAACAACGGTTTGCAGTCGCGGGCTTTTTAATTGATGAGTTGGAGATGCTGAATCCGGAAATTCTCAGCCAGGAATAGTCTGGCAGAAGGCCCAGTGTTTCTAAGCAACCTAAACGAAACGGCCTTCACTTTTTAGGCGAAGGCCGTAATTTTAGGAGTGAGTAACTACTGACTTACTCTTGATTTTGAGCTTGTAGGTTACTCGGGATCTGACCTTTGTCGTTGCTGAAGACTCTGTAGGCTTCAATGAACAGAGCTGCAGACAGAACAGCCAGACCGGCGGAGATGCCGACGATCAGCCAGTTCTTGCCGAGGTTGGCGTAGATCAGCTGACCAAGAGAGCAGAAGGTGACGGCAAACATGAAGTACATCGGGATCGTGACCATGAATGTCTTTCTGTTTTCTTTTCTGAGCCATGCGGCGATAGCGAGCAGAGACAGAGCGGCAAGCATCTGGTTTGCAGTACCGAAAATCGGCCAAATCGTGAGGTAAGAACCGACGGACATGTACCAGGCCAGAGCGATCGTGATCGCCGTTGCGACGTAACGGTTGCCGAGGAAAGCAGCGATGGGCTGTTCCTTACCGTCGTTGCGGCTTTCGACAGGACGTGTAACCAGTTCTTGGAAGATGAAGCGGCCGAGACGGGTTGCGGTGTCAAGAGTAGTGAGCGCAAAGGCGGAAATCGTCAGAGCAACGAACTCCTTAGACAGATTGAAATCAAGACCCAGCGCTGTCATGAAGGTTGCAGTGCCTTGAGAGAAGGCGTTGACCGGGCCGCCGGCTTTCAGGAGAGCCGGCAGTTTGTCAGCAGCAACGTAAGCGACGGAAATGATGGCGCAGATTGCCAGGAGGCCTTCAATCAGCATGGAGCCGTAGCCGATGAGCTTGGCGTTCTTTTCGTTATCAAGCTGCTTGGAGCTGGTACCGGAGCTAACCAGAGAATGGAAGCCGGAAATCGCACCGCAGGCAACAGTAACGAACAGAACCGGGAAGAGCCACTGACCGTGCCCGAGATCAAAGCCTACAAACGGAGAAATCTCCATGGTCGGTTGATAGAAGCAGATGCCGAGGAAGGCGGCAATGATCATCAGATAAAGTAGGAAGGAGTTCAGGTAGTCGCGAGGCTGCAGAAGAATCCAAACCGGTGCGATGGAGGCAACAAAGATGTAGCCCATCATGATCAGGAGCCACATGTCTTTAGAAAGGACGATCGGGAAGATATGACCGATGTAGAAAGCGGTAGCCATGCCGATGAGGCCCAGGACTGTACCGAGGAAAAGAGACATGCCGGTACGGTAGACGAGCAGGCCGAAAGCGACAGCAAGCAGAATGAAGAGCAGGGAGGATGTGCCGGCGCCGGGGTTGGCCACGAAAGTAGCAGCAACGATGTTGGCGAAGGCTGCAATCACAACCAGCAATGTAATCCAGGCAAAGATGGCGAAGAGAATCTTGGCTCTTTCACCGATGTTGGCTTCGATAATTTGGCCGATACTCTTGCCTTTATGGCGCAAAGAAGCCACCAAAGAACCGTAGTCATGCACGCCGCCGAAGAAGACGCTGCCGACGATAATCCACAGTGTGACGGGAACCCATCCGAAAACAGCAGCGGTAATCGGTCCGACGATCGGGCCGGCGCCTGCAATTGAAGAGAAGTGGTGTCCGAGGAGAACAGCCGGTTTTGTCGGAAGGTAGTCAATGCCGTCCTTCTGAGTTTCTGCCGGTGTTTTGCGTTTCGGGTCGATGCCCCATTGCTTGGCAAGCCAGGAGCCGTAAACGACATAGGCGATCAGAAAGATGACCGCCGAGCCGATAAGTAAGGTAAAACCGTTCATTTCTATTCCTAGTGTTTGAGATAAATTAGATAAAGCTTTTAGTCAGACTTCTTGGGGAATCCGAAGTTTCTAACAGTCCTTTTGCCGAACGAATTGGAATAAACCTTTTCGTTTTTGAGATCGACCAAAATGATGGCTAGATCGGCCCAACCGCGAAGAGAAAACCAAAAGTCTTTATGAAACTTTTTGGCAGACGCCGTCTCAACAATCTTCGGGTCAATTTCCTCTTCGGAAATCAACGCCGCAGTGAAAATTGAGGACATATGCTTTTCGTCCGTCGGCAGTTCCGAAATCAGTCTTTTGAACTGTTCGAAAACGGCTTCGATGTCTGTTTCCTTGATTTTGTCAGTACAGCCATAAAGCCCAACATACTCGTCATTGTTCACTGTGTATAACGAGATGCTTTTAGAGAGGAAGTACTTTTCCGAAGTTCGATTGTGTACTGCCCAAAGCGCCGGCTGAGGATTGAGTCCTTGAGGCGCTTCTTTGAAATCGAAAGCTGCGGTGAGTCGATCCCTCATCAAAGTTAAATATTCAGATGTATTCATTGGTTATCCGTAAAAATGCCTGCGGTTCGCCGAGAACACGCGCTGAACATGAACTTATTTTAGAGAGAAAAAAGCGCTGATTTTCGGAGAAGAGACAGAAAAAACCCGATATTTAGAGGTAAGACTATCAGGCAAAGGAAGGAAATTACCCGTCTTGGCAAGAAGATGAACTCAGAAGTTTTCATGCTCAATGTTGGATTTTTGCCTAAAGCTTTTACCGCCATCGGGTTATAAAAGAGGTACCAACTTCTTCGCAACCTTTTTAAGGACTGATTATGAAACGTTTGGTTTTGATTGCCTCCCTCCTGGGTTTTGCCGTATGCATGAATCCGGCTATCGCAAAAGACACTTCCGAACATCTCACCGCTCAGCAAAATAAGATGTCTTACTGCAGCAAGGAAGCCGCTGCTAAAGATCTCCATGGCGACAAGCGTAAAGAATTCATGAAGGAATGCCTGTCCAAGAAAGTTGATGACGGGAAAAAGAAACTGACCAAACAGCAGGAAAAAATGGTCAAGTGCAGCAAGGAGGCTAAAGAAAAAGCTCTGAAAGGTGAGCTTCGCAAGAAATTTATGTCTGACTGCCTGAAGAATTAATTACAGGACTGTCGGAAGCTCGGCCGTATAGAGGGGTGTTAGTTCAGTCCCCTGAGATTTTGCGTTTCTAGATCTTCATTATTTTAAAAATCCTAAATAAAACATAAAGTTAATGTTGAAATTGAGGGTTTTTTGTGCTAAACTAGATCATTATATATGGAGATCTATCAATGACAAATCCCAAGCTTCCTCCGATTCTGATCAATAAGGCCGGTTCTGTTTATTACGTTTACACGTATAAAAACGTTTGGGATAGAGAACTCAAGCGGAGCAAAAGAGGCGAATCCAAAAAGATTGGGACAATCCTCGGCGGACAAAAGGACGGAAAAATTCGTTTTGATGAGGCTTTCCTTCAGGATCATCCTGAATTTCGGAACCATCAGGTTGAGAGGAAAGGAAAAGATTATGTCTTTACGCAGATCTCCGAAGAAGGCATCACTCTTGAACAGGCTCGCAACATAAAGAAGCTTCACGCCGGTGCTACTTGGGCTTTAGATCAGATTGTTGCCGATTCTCCTGTCGGGGAGTTCTTAAAGGAGTGCTTCCCAAGGAACAAAGACTATAAAAAGATCCTTTCCTTGGCGTACTTTTTAATCCTTAATCAGAACAACAACGTTAGCTTCTATGAAAGCTTTGCAGAGACGACAAGGCTGCCGTATCCGCGGCCGCTGAGCCCTTCAGCGGTAACTCGCCTCTTCCAGAAGATAGAGCTGCGCGATGCCCAGCGTTATTTCTTGCTGATGCGCAGCTATCTTCAAGGAGATGAAGACAATAAGATCATTCTTGCTTTGGACTCCACCTCAATCTCTTCTTACTCCAAGAACTTAACCCACATTGAATACGGCAAAAATAAAGACGATGATGCTCTGCCTCAATTAAACGTTCTCTTCTTGGTAGACCAGAAGTCCGGACTTCCGATTTTTTATCGCTTTTATGACGGAAATGTTCCTGATGTCAGCACCATTCGTCATACGATTGGCGATCAAGCACTTCTAAATATGAAGAACGTCGTTCTGGTTGCTGACAAAGGCTACAACAGCGTCAAGAACATCAACGACTGTCTGATCAATAAAGTTGAGTTCATCTTTAATGTCCGTCCGGGGACTAAAGGCTGTCTGGCCAGAGAGCTTATCGATGAACACAGGAAAGAGTTTGCAGACCTCAACAGCGGCGATCCTTACACCAGGAAGAACATCGCCACAGCAAAGGTGAATTGGAAATACGATCCGCGGCCGGTAGATGGAAAACCGGCATCAAACTCTGCGACAGCCGAGCTTTATTACCACATGTTCTACGATCCGGTTATCTATCAGGAAGCGGCCAATAAGCTCACGCAATCGCTTCTCACGATTAAAAAGAAACTCATCGAAGAGGAAGCTCTCACCGAACAAGAAGAAGAGCTGAAAGAAAAATTCTTCCGGAACGATAAAGAAAAAGGCTTGGTTATTGTTAACCGCCGGGTAGACGAATACTTGAAGTACAAGGGATTTAGGGTCTTAGTCTCAGACTCGGAGAAGGATCCGGTTAAGGCCTGG
>NZ_DBMALT010000018.1:0-56176 GCF_057870745.1 Parasutterella sp.
GACGGACGTTGTCTTTACGGCCGCTGCTTTCGAGCATCATCGCCGCAAATCACAGAGCCACGTCTAACGGTCAATTGAACCGCTAACAAAAAACCTTCCGAGGTGATTTTCCTTCGGAAGGTTTTTTAATGCCGAAAATTTATGCGGCTACGCGCTTCGATAAGGAAAGGAGCGAGTCTGTTACCGCCAGCCAAGGACTCGAGACATCAAGCAGTTTACGATCGATTGCGCGGAGCGCCGGTTCCGCCTGTTTAATCCAAGACAGGGCTTCGTTGTAAGACACGGTAGACAGGAATTCCAGAATTGCGGGCAGGAAGTGCGGAACGTCTTTTTCGGAAAAGTCTTGTCCGTGCTCGTGGTAGAGATTTTCCAGCAGTTTAAGAGCTTCTGCCGATTCATGATTTTGCTGCGTCAGATCAAGCGTCTTGTAATCTTCCTCAAAAGAAGCCAGATAGATGTTCTGAAGGGCAGACATCGGAGCTGCCGACAAAGCCACGGTGAATGTTTTCAGATTTTCCTTCGTGTGGGGGTCTAAACGACGCGAGTTTTGCAAAATATGATCAATTTTGTTCAGCTCGTTTAATGTCTGATGCCTCGGGTAGACCAATAATCTCGCAAGCGCGCTAAGTTCTGTTGTCATCTGAAAACTCGATAATGGGAAAACACCCTGTGTCACATGCGAGCATGATAAAACAAAATCTAGGGAAAACAATTAAGTAGCAACCATTATTGCCCGTTTTGGCAAAGCTTCTGAAAGATTTGTGCCTCTCGGAGCCTCAACGGATGTGATAACCTCGCGCCATGCCGAAGGAAACAAAAGTTACTCAAAAATGCCGAGAGACGCTTAAATCGGTTTTCGGTCATGAAGATTACCGCGAAGGGCAGGAGGCGATTATCGAAGCGCTCCTGGAAGGAAGAGACGTGCTGGCCCTTCTGCCTACGGGCGCGGGAAAGAGTTTGTGTTTCCAGCTGCCGGCATTGGTTAAGAACGGCATGGCCGTCGTCTTTGAGCCGCTGATCTCTCTTATGAAGGACCAAGTGGATGCGCTGAAAAAGAAAAACGTGGCGGCCGCCTACTTAAGCTCAAACATGGAATGGGATGAAATTTCTTCCACGGTAGAGCTAATACGAGACGAGAAGATCAAGATTCTTTATGTCTCTCCGGAGCGCCTTTCCAATCCCTCTTTTTGCCGTCTTCTGGAGGACAGCTGCGTTTCTTTGTTTGCTTATGACGAAGCGCATTGCGTTTCGAGCTGGGGGCATGACTTTCGGCCTGAGTATCGGCTTCTAAGTGCATTAAAAGAACGTTTTCCTTCGGTTCCAAGAATTGCCCTTACAGCCACTGCCGACGCTATTAGTTCGCGAGATATCTGCGAAAAATTGCTCGTAGAACCTTATGTGCATGCCATGAGCCTGGAGAGAAAAAATCTCCGAATTACTGTGGTCCGCAGAAAGCGAGGCAATGAACAGCTGCTAGCCTTCATAAAAGAAAAGCACGCCGGAGAAAGCGGTATCGTTTACACGAGCTCCCGAGCTAAAGCGGAGACGATTTGCGCCTTTCTGGCAGCGGAAGGAATTAATTGCCTTTGCTATCACGCCGGACTGAGCCGGGAGCAACGAGAGCTGAGTCAGACCCGTTTCCTGCATGAAAAGGACGCGGTGATTGTGGCGACGATTGCTTTTGGCATGGGTATCGATAAGGCGGATGTCCGTTTCGTAGCGCATACTTCTCTGCCTAAAAGCATCGAGAATTACGTCCAGGAAATCGGAAGGGCCGGGCGAGACGGTCAAAAGGCAGAAGCATGGCTTTGTTTTAGCGGAGGCGATGCGTTCTTTCAGAAGAAACGCATTGCAGAAAGTGACGCCGAGGATTGGTATAAGAACATCTCCGAGGTGAAGCAGGACGTGATGCAGGGCTACGCCGAAAGCACGGAGTGTCGAAGAAATCTCCTTTTGGCTTACTTCGGAGAAGAAACAAAGGAGGCCTGCGGACAATGCGACAACTGTCTTGCCTCCGAGAAAAGCTGGGATGCCTCTACGGCCGTAAAAAAATTCCTCTCTACGGTGTGGCGGTCCTACGAGAAATCGAAGCTTTACCTGAATGCCGCACAAGTGATAGAGATTCTGCACGGTATCGAAACTCCGTTTATTTGGCAGCATGATTTTCAGGAACTTAGTACATGGAAAATCGGGACGGAGTTTTCAGAAAGCCAGCTGCGGGCGGTTTATCGGTACCTGCTTTTGAAAGAAGCTGTGGGCGTGGAATTCTCTTCTTACAACGGCCTCTTTTTAACGGATAAAAGCCGCCGCTTCCTGAGCTCGTTGGCTCCCGTTTTTCTTTCCGAACACGGATCTGGACAAAGAAAAAGCCGAAACTATTGATTTCGGCTTGAGCGTGTTAAGCGTTACGTCAGTTTAAGCACTTCACTTGTTTTCGTCTGTTTTGTTGACGGTCGGAACCGCGTTCGGAGACTTTTCAGAGACCGGTCGGTTTTCGGCCTTCGACGTTCCGGCGGTGCCAGAGCGCGGTTTTTGCTTACGGGAAGCCAAAATCTTATCGAAGAGCCAGTTCGGGATGAGGCGAAGAATTTTTGACAGAACGCCCATTTCCCATGGAATCGTGGCGTACTTTTTGCCGACCATGATTACCTTGACGGCTTCTTTGGCGAATGCTTCCGGCTCCATAATGAAAGGCATCTTGTAAGGATTATGGGCGGTTAAAGGCGTTTTAACGAATCCCGGAGAGATCGTTACGACTTTGACGCCGTATTTCTGCATTTCAACACGAAGGCTTTCGCAGTACGTGATCGCGGCGGATTTGCTGGCGCAATAAGCTTCGCTTCCCGGAAGACCGCGAATACCGGCGACACTGGCAATTCCGACCAGAGTTCCGCGTTTACGCTTGATCATCGGATCGATAAACGCATGGAAAGTAGATGCCATTGCGAATACGTTGGTATCAAAGACTTTGTCAAAGACGTCTAAGTCTTCTCGGTATTGTGTTTTTACACCGACGGAAATACCGGCACAGGCAACCGCAATATCGACTCCACCGCAGGCCTCATCGAACTTACGGGCTTCTTCGATTAAACGATCACGATCCGTAACGTCGCAGACGATCGCCGTATGCAGTTCAGGATTCGGAAGTTCTGCGATCAACTCTTTGAGCTTGTCTTCACGTCTGGCAACAAGACCAAGCGTGGCGCCGTTTGCTGCAAATTCTTTTGCTAGGGCTTGTCCGATGCCGCTTGATGCTCCAGTCAGGAAAATGTTCATTTGTTACTCCGCGGCCGGACATTCTGTGCCCGGCGGATAGATATTCTTAATGGAGATAATCATACACAGCTTATCGCGGGCGGCGAATACCGTCGTCTAAAGAAGCTGCAGAGAACAGAAAAAGGAGGCGAACCTCCTTTGGACCGAAGCCGATTATTTCTTCGCGGCTCGTTCTTTTTCGATCAGGTAATTCATTACCTGAATTGCACCTTCTCGAGTGCCGACCATGTGCGGGGCAGTGATGTACTTTCCGTTGACGGCGTTGGCGGGCGTACCGTCGATTTCATAGGCCTGCCAAGTTTTGAAAGCGCGGTCATTTTTGACTTTGGTCGAGAAAGAGTTGGCGTTCTTGAGGAACTCTTCTTTGTTCAGGCCGTTCTGTGCAAAGAAATCCGCGATGCTGTTGAGGTCGGGGAATTCTTTTCTTTCCTTGATGACGGCATTAAACAGCATCTCATGGTAGGGATGCAGTTTGTGCATTGCTTCCAAGGCGTAGTAAGTCTTAGTGAAGTGGAAGCTCTTTGGAGTCCAGGCAACAGGAATCTGACGGAAAACGACGTCATCCGGGAGCTTTTCGCTCCAAGGCAGGACATCTTTCTCATAGGTATAGCAGTGAGGGCAGGTGTAAGCGAAGAAAGTTAAGACTTCAATCTTCTTGGGCTCCTGAGTCTGCACCGGTGTTTTCAAAACCGTGTAGTCCTGCCCGGCGACCGGATTTTCGGCTGAAGCGTATCCGACGACCGGAAGTAAAAGACAAGCGGACAACAAAATTCTTCGAAGCATAAGTTTTGACCTACTAATACGAAAGAACCGGAGGGAGGATCTCCCTTCGGTTCGGTGAATAAAAAATTACTTAACGCGCCCGACAGTCGCCGTAATGGAGTTGGCCTGAAGCTTGGACTTGACGTCGTTGGCTTCCTGGGCGGTTCCGTACGGTCCGAGACGAACGCGATAAAGGGTTTTTGCCCCGTCGGTTCTGGGAATCACTCGAGCTTCAAACCCTAAGAATCCGAGCTCGGCTCTTCGGGCTTCAGCGTCGACCTGAGTGCTGAAGGCACCGGCCTGCACGACAAAGCGCGAACCCTGTTCAATCTGAAGTTTAGTTTCCTCGGCGGCCTGCTCACTTGTCGGCGGTTCTACCGTCACGACTCGGCTCTTAGGCGCGTTCACAGGGGCGCCGCCGCTGGCAGAAAGCGGTTTATTCGGATCAGGAATAGTGCCGCCGGCGATAGGATTGATTTTTTCGCTGGCTTGATTAACTTTATTTACGAATGGGATCGGAGCCTTAGTGATGTACAACGCTGCAGCTGCGCAGCAGCCGACACCGATGACTCCTCCTACGAGGAATCCGTAAAACCAGGTTCCAAATCCGCCGCCGGAATTTCTTGCCATGGAGCTTAAACCTTATTTAGTTGAGTCAGCCGGCTGATCGGCACGAGACAATCTTTCAGGAGCAGAGACGCCCAAGATTTCCAGTCCGTTGCGCAGAACCTGTCGGGTGGCGACCAGAAGGGCCAAGCGGGCGTTGCGCAGCTTTTCGTCATCGACCAGCACTCTTTCGGCATTGTAGAAAGAATGGAAATCAGCAGCCAGTTCCTTAAGGTACGTGACCAATGCCAAAGGAGACAGGTCCTCAGTACCGTTTGCCAAAGCCGTCGGGAAATCAGAAAGTTTGCTCATCAGTCTGAGTTCGGTCGGAGCAGTCAAAGAAGACAGGTCTTCAGAGGCCATTTCTTCGACAGAGGGGACCTCAATGCCTTTTTCCTGCGCCTGGGCAAAAACAGAGCAGATTCTGGCATGGGCGTACTGCAGATAGTAGACCGGGTTTTCGTCGGACTGGCTAAGGGCCAAATCCACATCAAAAACAAACTCAGCGTCGGCTCTGCGATTAACCATGAAGAGACGTGCAGCATCTTTTCCGACCCAGTTGACCAAGTCAGAGAGCGTGACGTAAGTGCCGCTGCGTTTGCTCATCTTGACGGGCTGTCCGTCTTTGACCACCTGAAGCATCTTGTGCAGCATGTACTCGGGGAAAGTCTTCGGAATGTTGAAGCCGAAGTCTCCTGAAGCGGCTTGAATGCCAGCGCGGACGCGAGCGACCGTGCCGTGGTGATCGGAGCCCTGGATATTTAAAGCTCGGTTGAAGCCGCGCTCAAATTTGGCTAAGTGATAAGCAACATCCGGAACGAAATACGTGTAAGAACCGTCGGCTTTGCGCATAACGCGGTCTTTATCGTCACCGTAATCCGTGCTCTTAAACCATAAGGCTCTGTCTTTCTCGTACGTTTTACCTGCGTTCCGAATGGCCTGAACTGCTTTGGCAACTCTGCCGTCAGAGTACAGGGAGCTTTCCAAGTAGTAGTTGTCGAAAGCTACACCAAGAGCCGTCAGGTCCTTGTGCTGCTCTTCTCTGAGATAAGCCACCGCGTAAGCGCGGATGTTCTCGAGGTCATCCGGATTGCCGCTGCTTTCTACTACCTTGCCGTCGAAAGTATGGATCGGTTCCTTGGCGAGAAAGTCCTGAGCGATGTCAAGAACATAAGCACCCTTGTAGCCGTCTTCAGGGAACTCGAACGGTTTGTTTTGGAGTTCGTAGCAGCGTGCCTGAACGCTGATGGCAAGGTTATGAATCTGGTTGCCGGCATCGTTGTAGTAAAACTCACGCGTGACCGCCCAGCCCTGACTCTTGAGCATACGAGAGAGGACATCGCCTAGTGCGCCCTGTCTTGCATGGCCCAAATGAAGAGGTCCGGTCGGGTTAGCCGAAACGTATTCCAGGAGAATGGACTCACCGGTGTGCGCATCGGAGCAGCCGTAGGCCGGACCCTCTTTCAAAATTTCTCGAACGACATCCTGCTTAAGAAAGGGTGCGAGTTTGAGATTGATGAATCCGGGGCCGGCAATCTCAATGGCAGAAAACATCTCGGAGTCGGCGGTTTCTTTTCGAAGCTCTTCGACCAGTTTTTCCGCAATGACTCTCGGAGGCTGCTTCATGGCTTTTGCACATTGGAGCGCCACTGTGCAGGCAATGTCACCGTGGCTCTGCTGTTTGGGGCGCTCGAGAACAATTTTGGTGCTCTCCGGAGCACCGACGGCCGCCAGAGCATTCTTGAAAAGCTCGGTGATTTTGGTTTTCTGTGAGGCAAGCATAAAAGACCTATTTCCTAATCAGAGCAGGATTATTCCGCCGTTTGTCTCTTGTCAAAGTGCAGGGAAGCAAAGGCAGAGTGGTTATGAATCGATTCAAAGTTTTCTGCCTCGACCGTGAAGGCAAGAATTGCCGGTTCGTCCTGGCATCTGATGGCGACGTCACGAACGAGGTCTTCGACAAACTTCGGATTTTCATAGGCGTGTTCCGTGACGTATTTCTCGTCGGAACGTTTCAGCAGACCCCAAACCTGGCAGGAGGCGCAGCTCTCAATCATTTCAATCTGCTTTTCAATGGGGAAGTTCGTTTCGAGTTCCGCAGTGATTGAAACGTGAGAGCGCTGGTTGTGTGCGCCGTACTTACTGATTTCCTTGCTGCAGGGGCAAAGGCTGGTGACCGGAGCAATGACTTCCTGAGTCACGGTAATCTTTCCGTCTGCACATTCGGCAGTCAGAACCACGTCGTAGTCCATTGTGCTCTGAAGATGGGAGACGGGAGCGGATTTTTCCATGAAGAAAGGGAAGGCCAAGCGGATATAGCCGCCGTCAGACTTCAGGGAAGCAAGCATTTCCTGCATGACTTCGACCATCATCTGGGGAGCGAAAGGCTTATTGATGCCGCCGAGCAGGGTCCAGAATCTGGACATGTGGGTACCCTTCTTGTCTGCGGGCAGGGAAACATACATTTCGACATCGGCCACAGTGTGCTGTGCGCCGCTCTGGCTTTTTACCAGAATAGGGGTTCGGATCCCTTTGACGCCGACGCGACGAATGGGAATATTTCTTCTGTCAGCCGAAGACTGGACATCAGGAAGAACCATTAATTTATTATCTGTCATTGAAATCCTCTGTAAAACCGAATAGTTCGGCCACAATACATAGTCTGTGGAGTATACCTCTAAATATAGCGGCTGCTTTTAGCGCTGTGAGCTGTCAAGTCGAGAAAAACCTAGTCTTTAAAGAGTTTTCGTTAGTCGGAATCAAACCTTTGACGGCGGTTTTCCAACCGGAAAAGAAGAGAATGGGAGGGGAGGAAGCCTACAAATTTTTACAACGTCTTTCAGTTTTGATGAGTTTTGCTTTGTAGCAAATCTAATTAGTAATATATTAGGGGCGTGGAGTAAGAATCCGCATAACCTCAAAGAGGTTGCCGCTAAGTTAATAAGAAGGGGAGAGTTCGTGCGTTATCCTATTTCCAAACTCATTTGGGCCGGCTTGATCATTGCGCTCATATTTTTGGGCGCTATGTTTATTCTTCCGGTTGTAGGTGCGGTACTTATCGGTGTGTTTGCACTTTCCTGCCTCATCTGGCTCAGCAGTAAAGTCTTCGGCTTTTTCCAGGGCGGAAGGACTTACACCGAGGACAACCCCGGCGACTATTACGACGCGTCGGCGAGGACGTCGATCGTTCCCAAGAAGTGGAATAAGACTCAGGCGGTTGACGCTGAAGTCATCGAAGTAGAAGAAATAAAAAAAGAGAAATAATCTAATGCCTGGCATACAACAACCGACAAAAACACCGATCTCCGAATCCAAGATCGCGGTATTTTGGCGTACTGCCTTATATCTGTTTTCTGCAGGAATGATGGGAAAGGCAGCGGCTGGCTTTTCTGACGGCTATGTTGCCGAAGCTGTCGGTGACCTCGGCCTGTCGCTCGTCTTTATCGGCATGTGCTTTAGAAGCACGGAACTGGCGATACTGGCTTACATTTCAGACCCGGCAAAAAGGGAAGCTGCTATCGAAAAGCTGAGACAGAAAGAACGTGCGAAACGCCCGTGGATCAGCCATTTAATGAATGCCGGCTGGATCTGTTTATTGGCCGGAGTCGCAGGCCAATTGTCAAATATCTTTTAATCATGTAGAATGCGCATTTCCTCCGGAGGGGTGCCCGAGTGGCTAAAGGGGGCAGACTGTAAATCTGTTGGCTTACGCCTACGATGGTTCGAATCCATCCCCCTCCACCAGAGGTTCTGACGTAAGTCTGAAGACGATTACCCAAGTTGGTGAAATCTGTCAAAACTTGTAAAAATTTTTGCCGTAGACTTGACAAACCAAAATAAACTTGCCAAAATCTGCGTTCTCCGAGAGTGGAGGGGTGCCCGAGTGGCTAAAGGGGGCAGACTGTAAATCTGTTGGCTTACGCCTACGATGGTTCGAATCCATCCCCCTCCACCATAAGATTTCCAACAAAAGCGTTCGGCTCGAACGCTTTCTGTTTGAGCGGGTGTAGCTCAATGGTAGAGCAGAAGCCTTCCAAGCTTACGACGAGGGTTCGATTCCCTTCACCCGCTCCAGTGCCGCCCATGTGGCTCAGTGGTAGAGCACTCCCTTGGTAAGGGAGAGGTCATGCGTTCGATCCGCATCATGGGCACCATTAAATTTTATTCATTTAAGCCTGTCCGTTGACAGGCACTCAGGAGCTAGACATGGCAAAAGAAAAGTACGAACGTACTAAGCCCCATGTAAACGTTGGCACAATCGGTCACGTTGACCATGGTAAGACAACCCTTACAGCCGCTATCACAACCGTTCTTTCCAAGAAGTTCGGCGGTGAAGCCAAAGCCTACGACCAGATCGACGCAGCTCCTGAAGAAAAAGCTCGCGGTATTACGATTAACACCGCTCACGTCGAATACGAAACCGAAAGCCGTCACTACGCACACGTTGACTGCCCGGGCCATGCTGACTACGTCAAGAACATGATTACCGGTGCTGCTCAGATGGACGGCGCTATTCTGGTTGTTGCCGCTTCCGACGGTCCTATGCCTCAGACCCGTGAGCACATCCTTCTTGCCCGTCAGGTCGGTGTTCCCTACATCATCGTTTACCTGAACAAGTGCGACCTCGTCAATGACGAAGAACTGCTTGAACTGGTTGAAATGGAAGTTCGCGAACTCCTGAGCAACTACGACTTCCCCGGCGACGATATTCCTATCATCAAGGGTTCTGCTCGTATGGCTCTCGACGGCGACAAAGGCCCGATGGGTGAAGAATCCATCCTGAAGCTTGCCGACACACTCGACAGCTACATCCCGACTCCGGAACGTGCTATCGACCAGCCGTTCCTCATGCCGGTTGAAGACGTGTTCTCCATCTCCGGCCGCGGTACCGTTGTTACCGGCCGTGTTGAACGCGGTATCGTCAAAGTCGGCGACGAACTCGAAATCGTCGGTATCCGTCCGACTCAGAAGACAACCTGCACGGGCGTCGAAATGTTCCGTAAGCTGCTTGATCAGGGTCAGGCCGGTGACAACATCGGTGTTCTGCTCCGCGGTACAAAGCGTGAAGACGTCGAACGCGGTCAGGTTCTTGCCAAACCCGGCACGATCACTCCGCACACCGAATTCCAGGCAGAAGTTTACGTTCTGACTAAGGAAGAAGGCGGCCGTCACACACCGTTCTTCAAAGGCTATCGTCCTCAGTTCTACTTCCGTACAACTGACGTTACCGGAACGATCGAACTGCCGGAAGGCGTTGAAATGGTTATGCCTGGCGACAACATCCGTATGGACGTTAAGCTGATTGCTCCGATTGCTATGGAAGAAGGCCTCCGCTTCGCTATTCGTGAAGGCGGCCACACAGTCGGTGCCGGCGTTGTTTCTAAGATCGTCGGCTAATAAAAGATTTTTAGGGGTATAGCTCAATTGGCAGAGCGACGGTCTCCAAAACCGTAGGTTGAGGGTTCGATTCCTTCTGCCCCTGCCACCAAAAACGAACCGCGGCCTTAGGGTCGCGGTTTGATTTCACGGAAACAGTAAATGAGTACGCAAAACGCAACACCGGCAACAGAATCAAAAGGCGGCGTCCTTTTGATGACGATTGCTATCCTTATTGCAGTAAGCGGAGTTTTTGCTTTTGCCTTACTGGCGGAACAACCTACCGGTATTCGCGTGGGTATTTTGATCGGCAGCTTAGTCGTCGGCGTTGTTTTAGGTTGGTTCAGCGCACCCGGCAAAGAATTTGCCAAGTACTGCAAGGCCTCCTACGAAGAACTGAGAAGAGTTGTTTGGCCGACCAGAAAGGAAACGATCAATACCACCGGTATTGTCTGTGCCTTCGTGGTCGTGATTGCCTTCTTCCTTTTCATCGTTGACAAACTCATCGAGTTTCTTCTTTACGATGTCCTTCTTTCTCTGATCTAAAGAGAGTTGAAAATGTCCGATATGAAATGGTACGTTGTGCACACTTATTCCGGAATGGAGAAGAGTGCCGAGTCTGCTCTGAGAGAGAGAATTGCTCGTGAGGGACTGCAGGATTGTTTCGAAGAGATTTTGGTTCCGACAGAGGACATCTCCGAGGTGAAAAACGGCAAAAAGCGTGTTTCCACCCGCCGTATGTACTCGGGCTACATCTTCGTCAAAATGATCATGAACGACGAGACTTGGCATCTCGTCAAAAATACGGCTAGAATTACGGGCTTCCTGGGCGGCAGTGCAAACAAGCCGTCTCCGCTGCCTGCTAAGGACATTGAAGCCATCAAGAGCAAAATGGAAGCCGGTTCCGAGGCTCCCAGACCTCGTGTCGAATTTGAAGTCGGCGGTTCTGTTCGCATAAAGAACGGTCCGTTTACAGACTTTAACGGAATAATCGAAGAAGTGAACTATGACAAGAACAGACTTCGTGTTATGGTATCGATCTTCGGCCGCGACACTCCCGTTGAACTGGCTTTCAACGAAGTCGAGAAGGCTTAAAGAATATCGGTTTTCTGCCTGAGAGTCCGAGCAGGAAACTTCTTATTTTTATGGACTCTTTACCTCGGGGAGCTTCATTGCCGAAGCGTCTACCCGTAAGGAAAATAAATGGCAAAGAAAATTGTAGGCTTTATTAAGCTTCAGGTTCCTGCCGGTAAGGCTAATCCCTCGCCACCTATCGGTCCGGCTCTGGGTCAGCGCGGCTTGAACATTATGGAATTCTGCAAGGCCTTCAACGCAAAAACACAAGGCGTTGAACCGGGTCTTCCTATCCCTGTCGTGATCACGGCTTACGCCGACAAGAGTTTCACCTTCGTGATGAAGACTCCTCCGGCCACCATCCTGATCAAGAAGGCTGCAAAGATTCAGAAGGGTTCTGCCCGTCCGCATACAGACAAAGTCGGCAAGATTACACGTGCTCAGGCTGAAGAGATCGCTAAGACCAAGATGCCTGACCTTACAGCTGCCGATATGGACGCCGCGGTTCGCACTATCGCCGGAAGCGCTCGTTCCATGGGTATCACCGTTGAAGGAGTGAAATAATGGCGAAGATCAGCAAACGCGAAAAAGAGAACAAGAGCAAAGTTGAAGCCCAGAAGTTCTACGCTTTGAATGAAGCTGTCGAACTCGTCAAAGCTCTTGCCAATGCCAAGTTCAACGAATCCGTTGATATCGCTGTTCAGCTCGGCATCGATCCTCGTAAGAGCGATCAGGCTGTCCGCGGTTCTGTCGTTATGCCTGCCGGTACAGGCAAGACAGTTCGTGTTGCAGTTTTCGCCCAGGGCGCTGCTGCAGAAGCTGCTAAAGAAGCCGGTGCCGATATCGTCGGTATGGAAGATTTAGCCCACGAAATCAAAGGCGGCAAGATGGATTTCGACGTTGTGATTGCTGAACCCGCAGCAATGCGTGTTGTCGGTCAGTTAGGTCAGATCCTCGGCCCGCGCGGCTTAATGCCGAACCCGAAAGTCGGTACTGTTACACCGAACGTTGCTCAGGCTGTTAAGAACGCTAAGGCCGGTCAGGTTCAGTTCCGTGCTGACAAAGCCGGTATCATTCACGCTCCTGTCGGTCGTGCTTCCTTCGAAGTTGAACAGCTTCTTACGAACATCAAGGCCCTCATTGAGCAGCTGAACAAGATCAAACCCGCTTCTACGAAGGGCGTTTATATTCGTAAAGTTGCGGTTAGTTCGACAATGGGCCCCGGTGTCAAGGTTGACGTTCAGACATTGAACTAATTTCGTTTCGGAGCAATCCGAAACCGGGCGCAAGCCCAAGTAAAGGACTTTGGGTTACAGCCTCTGGGCTGTAGCCGTCAAAGACCGCTGGCGAATGTGTCATTCTTAATATCCCGAAGCGGAAAACCAGCGTAGATGGCAACCGAAGAGAGAACAAGCGTTGTGTGTCCTGACGGACAGATTCCTTGGAACTCTCGGAGTGAGCCGGTTATTTTGAACCGGTGCTGTGAAAGCAGCACCTCTGAGTGGAGCAGACCATGGGTCTTAATAGACAAGAAAAGGCTGACATGATCAAAGAGATCAGCGAAATCATCGCTGGTACCGAAGGTCTTGTTATTGCCGAATACCGTGGGCTGACCGTAGATGCAGCCACCAAACTCCGTAAAGAAGCACGTGAGAATGGTGTTCAGTTGCGCGTTTTGAAAAACACCTTAGCACGCCGTGCCGTCAAAGACACTCCGTTCGAAGGCTTGTCCGATCAGTTTGTCGGACCCCTTCTTTACGGTTTTTCTGCTGACCCTGTGGCTCCTGCCAAGGTCATGGCTAACTTTGCCAAGACAAACCCGCAGCTCGTTATTAAGGCTGGTGCAATGCCCAACAACGTCCTTGACGTTGCCGGCGTTGAAAAACTTGCCACAATGCCGAGCCGCGATGAATTGCTGGCTAAGTTGATGGCCACGATGAACGAACCGGTTGCTAAGTTCGTTCGTACGCTCAACGAAGTTCCCGCACGTTTCGTCAGAACTCTTGCTGCAGTGCGCGATGCCAAAGAACAGGCTGCTGCCTGATTTTGTAAGTTTTAATTTTTAGTTACACAACGTATTGGAGTTACCAAAATGGCTTTGTCCAAAGAAGAAATCCTTGACGCAATTGCGTCCATGTCCGTTCTCGAAGTTTCCGAACTCATCAAAATGATGGAAGAAAAATTCGGTGTTTCCGCTGCTGCAGCTGCTGTTGCTGTTGCTGCCCCTGCCGGTGGCGCTGCTGCTCCTGCTGAAGAAAAATCCGAATTCGACGTCGTTCTGAAAGAAATCGGCGCTAACAAGGTTCAGGTTATTAAGGCTGTCCGTGAACTGACCGGACTCGGCCTGAAGGAAGCCAAAGACCTCGTCGACGGCGCTCCTAAGACTGTTAAGGAAGGCCTTGCCAAGGCTGACGCTGAAGAAGCCCAGAAGAAACTGGAAGCCGCTGGCGCCAAGGTTGAACTGAAGTAATTTTTCAGTTATACTGCAAGGCTCCAAATTTGGAGCCTTGTTTTTTTTCCTATCGGAAAACTTTGAGTGGGTCATTCAGTATGATCCAGCCAAAGTCTTCTGCAGGAGCATAATTTAGACAATTTGAGTTTTGCCGCGCATTGGGCCCTGGTGAGGGCTCGGCGTGGCTATTCGTGTCTGTTATTGCTTTTGGGGAATTTTCTTTTTTTCTCTTTCGAACGGAGCGTTCATGTCGTACTCGTTCACTGAAAAGAAGCGTATTCGGAAAAGCTTTGCCAAGCGTCCGAGCGTACTTGAAGTGCCTTCCTTACTGGAAACGCAGTTGCATTCCTACCACGAATTTTTGCAGGCAGATGTTCCCGCTGCAGAGCGCCGTGATGAAGGTTTGCAGGGTGCATTTAAATCCATCTTCCCTATCGTCAGCCACAACGGTTTAGCCAGGCTTGAATTTCAGGAATATATTTTAGACGATCCTGTCTTTGATGTCTCTGAATGTCAGCTTCGCGGACTGAATTATTGCTCTCGCCTCAGAGCAAAAGTCCGTCTTGTTATTTTCGACAGGGACCAACCCAAGCAGTCTACTGTAAAAGAGATCCGCGAGTCAGAAGTTTACATGGGTGAAATCCCTTTGATGACGAAAAAAGGATCTTTCATCATCAACGGTACCGAGCGCGTTATTGTATCTCAGCTTCATCGTTCTCCGGGCGTATTTTTTGAGCACGATCGCGGCAAGACACACAGCTCCGGAAAACTGCTGTTCAGCGCCCGTATTATTCCGTACCGCGGCTCTTGGCTCGACTTTGAATTCGATGCGAAAGACATTCTTCACTTCCGTATCGACCGTCGCCGCAAGATGCCCGGAACCATCATGCTCAAAGCATTGGGCATGACACCGGAAAGCATTCTGAAGCAGTTCTACGAATTCGATCACTACACACTGACCCAGGACGGCGCCACGCTCGAGATCATTCCGTCTCGTCTCCGCGGTGAAATTGCCGCTTTTGATATTAAAGATCCGGAAGGCAAAGTTATTGTTGCCAAGGATAAGCGTATCAATGCCCGTCACGTTCGTGAAATCGAAAAGCTCGGCATTACCGAACTTCCGGTTCCGCTTGACAACCTCATCGGTAAGGTCATCGCTACGAATCTGTATGACGAAGATTCCGGTGAAGTCGTGGCCAACGCCAACGATGAAATTACTCCGGAACTTCTTGAGAAGATCCGCGAGCACGGCATCGATTCTTTCGATACGCTGTACATCAACGAACTGAACCGCGGTCCGTACATTTCCGACACTCTGAGACTGGACGAAACTCCTGATCAGCTGTCCGCACGTATTGCGATCTACCGCATGATGCGTCCGGGCGAACCGCCTACAGAAGAAGCTGTTGAGACATTGTTCCGTCGTCTGTTCTTCGATCCCGAAACATACGATCTGTCCCGCGTCGGCCGCATGAAGATTAATTCCCGCTTCAACCGCGGTACCGAAACCGGTCCGATGACGCTTGAACCGGAAGACATCATCGATACGATGAAGGCTATCGTTCAGCTTCGCAACGGCGAGGGCCAGGTTGACGATATTGACCACTTGGGCAATCGTCGCGTCCGCTGTGTCGGTGAATTGACAGAAAACCAGTTCCGTTCCGGTCTTGTTCGTGTCGAGCGTGCCGTTCGTGAACGTTTGGGACAGGCCGAATCCGACAATCTGATGCCGCATGACCTGATCAACAGCAAACCGATCAGCGCAGCTATTCGCGACTTCTTCGGTTCTTCTCAGCTGAGCCAGTTCATGGATCAGACCAACCCGCTGTCTGAAATCACGCACAAGCGCCGTATTTCCGCATTGGGCCCGGGCGGCTTGACTCGTGAGCGCGCAGGCTTCGAAGTTCGAGACGTGCATCCGACTCACTACGGTCGTGTCTGCCCGATTGAAACGCCTGAAGGTCCGAACATCGGTTTGATTAACTCTCTGGCTCTTTATGCGCGTCTGAACGACTACGGTTTCCTTGAGACACCGTACAGAAAAGTGATCGACGGTCACGTAACCAACGAAATCGCCTACCTCTCTGCAATCGATGAAGGCAACTACATTATTGCTCAGGCTAACGCTTCCATCGATGACAAGGGCAACCTGAGCGACGAGCTCGTCAGCTGCCGTGATAAAGGCGAATTCGTCCTGATGCGTCCCGAACGCGTTCAGTACATGGACGTGGCTCCGGCACAGATCGTTTCCGTTGCTGCTTCCCTGATTCCGTTCCTGGAACACGATGACGCGAACCGTGCTTTGATGGGTTCCAACATGCAGCGTCAGGGCGTTCCCTGTCTCCGTCCGGAAAAACCTGTTGTCGGTACGGGCATCGAAAGAACGGTTGCGGTTGACTCCGGTACGACTGTTCAGGCAGAGCGCGGCGGTGTTGTTGACTACGTCGACGCCAACCGTATCGTTGTTCGTGTAAATGACGAAGAAAACGTCCCCGGCAGAGTTGGTGTGGACATTTACAACCTTCAGAAATTTACACGTTCCAACCAGGGTACGAATATCAACCAGCGTCCTATCGTCAACCCCGGCGACCATATCGCCAAGGGCGACGTGATTGCTGACGGTGCTTCGACCGATCTCGGCGAACTGGCATTAGGTCAGAATATGATCGTTGCCTTCATGCCGTGGAACGGATACAACTACGAAGACTCTGTGATGGTGAGCGAAAAAGTGGTTGCTGATGACCGTTATTCTTCCATCCACATTGAAGAGCTTTCTGTTCAGGCCCGTGATACCAAACTCGGCAGCGAAGAAATTACGCGCGATATTTCGAATCTGAGCGAAAACCAGATCAACCGTCTCGACGAATCCGGCATCGTTTACATCGGTGCTGAAGTCAAGGCCGGTGACGTTCTGGTCGGTAAAGTGACTCCGAAGGGAGAAACTACACTGACTCCGGAAGAGAAACTGCTTCGCGCTATCTTCGGTGAAAAAGCCAGCGACGTTAAGGATACTTCTCTGCGCGTCCCGAGCGGCATGGTCGGTACCGTTATCGACGTTCAGGTCTTCACACGTGAAGGCATCGAACGCGACAAACGCGCCCAGTCCATCATTGACGATGAACTGAAGCGTTACCGCACCAACCTGAATGACCAGTTGAGAATTGTTGAGCGCGATGCTTTCGAACGTCTGGCTCGTCAGCTGATCGGCAATGTTGCTCAGGGCGGTCCTGACGGCTTAGGCAAGGGCAAGAAAGTCACTAAGGAATACCTCGACGGCCTCAATGTTCACAAGTGGTTTGACATCCGTATGGCTGACGAAGAGCTGCAGAAGCAGATCGAAGAAGTCCGCATTTCCTTGGAAGCCAAACGTAAAGAGTTCGACGAAGCTTGGAACGAAAAACGCAAGAAACTGACTCAGGGCGACGAACTGCCGACAGGCGTTCAGAAGATGGTCAAGGTTTATCTGGCCGTTAAGCGTCGTCTGCAGCCCGGTGACAAGATGGCCGGTCGTCACGGCAACAAGGGTGTGGTTTCCCGCATCACTCGTGTCGAAGATATGCCTTTCATGGCCGACGGCAGACCTGTTGACATCGTTCTGAACCCGCTGGGCGTGCCTTCCCGAATGAACATCGGTCAGGTTCTTGAAGTTCACTTGGGCTGGGCTGCTTTCGGTTTAGGCTGGAGAATTGCTGAAATGCTCAAGCACGAGCGTAGCAAGCAGGTCGCAGAGATCCGTGAGTTCTTGAACACGATTTACAACAAGAGCAGCGGTAAGAAGGAAGACTTTGATTCTCTGACCGATGACGAAATCATCGATCTGGCCAAACACCTGAAGAAGGGTGTTCCGTTCGCAACCCCCGTGTTCGACGGCGCAAGCGAAAGCGACATCCGTGAGATGCTCAATCTTGCCTTCCCGGAAGAAACCGCGAAGAAACTGCACCTGACTCCTTCCAAGACTCAGGCCCAGCTCTTTGACGGACGCACCGGCGACGCATTTGACCGTCCTGTTACCGTCGGCGTGATGCACTATCTGAAACTGCACCACTTGGTCGACGACAAGATGCATGCTCGTTCTACCGGTCCGTACTCTCTGGTTACACAGCAGCCTCTCGGCGGTAAAGCTCAGTTCGGCGGTCAGCGTTTCGGTGAAATGGAAGTCTGGGCGCTTGAAGCTTACGGTGCCAGCTATGTCCTGCAGGAAATGCTTACTGTTAAGTCTGACGACGTGACGGGACGTACAAAGCTCTACGAAAACATTGTCAAGGGCGATCACGTGATCGACGCCGGAATGCCGGAATCCTTCAACGTTCTCGTTAAGGAAATCCGCTCTCTGGGCATTGACATTGATTTAGACCGTGATAAGGAATCTTCTAAAAAATGATGAAAGCTTTTAACTCTCTCTTTAAGACAAATAAAGAGAATGAGCCGTTTGACGCGATCAAGATCGGCATTGCTTCCCCGGAAAAGATTCGTTCTTGGTCTTACGGTGAAGTAAAGAAGCCTGAGACAATTAACTACCGTACGTTCAAACCCGAACGCGACGGCCTGTTCTGCGCAAAGATTTTCGGACCGATTAAGGACTACGAATGTCTTTGCGGCAAATACAAGCGCCTGAAACATCAGGGTATCGTCTGCGAGAAGTGCGGCGTTGAAGTCACACTTTCCAAAGTCCGCCGCGAACGCATGGGCCACATTGAACTGGCGAGCCCTGTTGCGCACATTTGGTTCTTGAAGAGCCTTCCGTCCCGCATGGGTATGGTTCTCGATATCCCTCTGCGTGATATCGAACGCGTCTTGTATTTCGAAGCCTATATCGTTGTTGATCCCGGCATGACCGAGCTGCGCAGAGGCCAGCTCATGACCGAAGACGACTACATGGCCAAGACCGAAGAATACGGTGACGAATTCAAGGCCATGATGGGTGCTGAAGCCATTAAAGAGCTTCTGGCTACTATCAACATTGACGAAGAAGTCGAGGATCTCCGCAGAGAGCTTTCCGAAACTACCAGCGAAGCTAAGGTCAAGAAGATTGCCAAGCGTCTGAAAGTTCTCGAAGGCTTCCAGCGCTCCGGCATTAAGCCTGAGTGGATGGTTATGGATGTTCTTCCGGTTCTTCCGCCGGATCTTCGTCCGCTGGTGCCGCTCGACGGCGGCCGTTTCGCCACAAGCGATCTGAACGACCTCTATCGCCGCGTGATCAACCGTAACAACCGTCTGAAACGACTTCTTGAGCTTAAAGCTCCGGACATCATCGTCCGCAACGAAAAGCGTATGCTGCAGGAAGCCGTTGACTCTCTGCTGGACAACGGCCGCCGCGGCAAAGCCATGACCGGTCCTTCCAAGCGTCCGCTGAAGTCTTTGGCAGACATGATCAAAGGTAAGGGCGGCCGCTTCCGTCAGAACCTGTTGGGTAAACGTGTTGACTACTCTGGCCGTTCCGTTATTACCGTCGGTCCGTACCTGAAACTGCATCAGTGCGGTCTGCCGAAACTGATGGCTCTTGAGCTCTTCAAACCGTTTATCTTCAACAAGCTTGAACTGCGCGGTCTGGCTCCGACAATCAAGGCTGCCAAGAAGATGGTTGAGAATCAGGATCCGGTCGTTTGGGACATCCTTGAAGAAGTCATTTACGAACATCCTGTGATGCTGAACCGTGCGCCTACGCTGCACCGTCTCGGTATTCAGGCGTTCGAACCGCTTCTGATTGAAGGCAAAGCCATTCAGCTGCATCCGTTGGTCTGCGCAGCATTCAACGCTGACTTCGACGGCGACCAGATGGCTGTTCACGTACCTCTTTCCTTAGAGGCACAGCTTGAAGCCCGTTCTCTGATGCTGGCTTCCAACAACGTGCTGTTCCCTGCCAACGGCGATCCTTCGATCGTTCC
The DNA here is from genome assembly GCF_057870745.1 of Parasutterella sp. Taxonomy (NCBI): domain Bacteria; kingdom Pseudomonadati; phylum Pseudomonadota; class Betaproteobacteria; order Burkholderiales; family Sutterellaceae; genus Parasutterella; species Parasutterella sp. The sequence continues at coordinate 19,432 of NZ_DBMALT010000018.1, forward strand.
GTCTCAGGACATCGTGTTGGGCTTGTACTATTCGACTCGTTCCCGTATCAACGGAAAGGGCGAAGGCATGTTCTTTGCCGATATCGGCGAAGTTGAACGCGCTTTGGCCAACAAGGTTGTCGAGCTCCAGACACGCTGCACCGTTCGCGTTAAAGAATTTGACGTCAACAAGGAAACCGGTGAAAAGACACCGAAGCTGGTTCGTTACGAAACCACCGTCGGCCGTGCGCTTCTTTCCGAAATTCTTCCTCCGGGCCTGCCGTTCTCCGTTTTGAACAAGACCCTCAAGAAGAAAGAGATCGCCAAGCTGATTAACATGGCTTTCCGCCGTTGTGGTCTGCGTGAAACCGTGATCTTCGCCGACAAACTGATGCAGCGCGGCTACCACCTCGCTACCATCGGCGGTCTGTCGATTGCTATCGACGACATGATCGTTCCAGAACAGAAGAACGAGATCGTTCACGAAGCCGAACAGGAAGTCAAAGAGATCGATGCTCAGTACACTTCCGGTTTGGTGACTGCCGGCGAACGCTATAACAAGGTGGTTGATATTTGGGGCCGTACGACAGAAAAAGTCGGTAAGGTGATGATGGATGAAATCTCCAACGAACCTGTTATCGACCGTCACGGCAACAAGACAACTCAGGAATCCTTCAACTCCATCTACATGATGGCGGACTCCGGTGCCCGTGGTTCTGCAACTCAGATCCGTCAGCTGGCCGGTATGCGTGGTTTGATGGCTAAGCCGGACGGCTCCATTATTGAGACTCCGATTACCGCGAACTTCCGTGAAGGTCTGAACGTTCTGCAGTACTTCGTGTCTACCCACGGTGCTCGTAAGGGTCTGGCTGATACGGCTTTGAAGACGGCTAATTCCGGTTATCTGACACGTCGTTTGGTTGACGTGACCCAGGACTTGGTTGTTACAGAAGACGACTGCGGAACCCATCAGGGCGTTCTGATGAAAGCCTTGGTTGAAGGCGGTGAAGTGACCGAAAGTCTGGCTGACCGTATTCTGGGCCGCGTGACGGCTGATCCGGTTATCAACCCGGATACCCAGGAAGAAATCTTTCCGGCCGGTCATCTGCTCGAAGAAGACGACGTCGAACTCATCACGAAGCTCGGCATTGACGAAGTCAAGATCCGTACTCCGCTTACCTGCGAAACACGCTACGGTCTTTGCGCCAAGTGCTACGGCCGCGATCTCGGCCGCGGCAAGCTCGTTAACGCCGGTGAGGCTGTCGGTGTTATCGCCGCCCAGTCCATTGGTGAACCGGGTACTCAGCTGACCATGCGTACGTTCCACATCGGTGGTGCTGCTAGCCGTACAGCTGTTGCCAGCAACGTCGTTACGAAGTCTGCCGGCACGATTCGCTTCACAAGCTCTATGCGCTATGTGACCGGTGAGAAGGGCAACAAGGTTGTGATTTCCCGCTCCGGCGAAATCGTGATCGAAGGTCCGAACGGCCGCGAGAGAGAACGTCATAAGATTCCTTACGGCGCCAACCTCCTTGCATCCGATGGTCAGCAGGTTGAAATCGGAACCGAACTTGCCAACTGGGATCCGATGACTCGTCCGATCGTTACCGAATACGCAGGTAAAGTTCGCTTTGCCAACGTTATCGACAACGTCACGGTTAAGAGCCAGGTGGACGAAGTTACCGGCTTGAGCTCTTTGGTCGTTATCGACGCTAAGCACTCTTCTTCCAGCAAGATCGGCAAGCCACTGATTCAGTTCCTCGATGCCAACAACGAGCCCGTTAAGATTCCGGGCACCGAGCATCCTGTGAGCATTCAGCTGCCGGTCGGCGCTCTCATCATCGTTCATGACGGTGACGAAGCCAAGGTCGGTGACGTGCTTGCCAGAATTCCGACGGAAAGCCAGAAGACTCGAGACATTACCGGCGGTCTGCCGCGTGTTGCCGAGCTCTTCGAAGCCCGCTCTCCGAAGGACGCAGGTATTCTTGCCGAGGCAAGCGGTACCGTTACCTTCGGTAAGGAAACCAAGGGCAAACAGCGTCTGATCATTACTGACACCCAGGGTCAGGATCATGAATTTCTTATTCCTAAGGATAAGGACATTCTGGTTCACGACGGTCAGGTGGTTCACCAGGGCGAAGTCATTGTTGACGGTCCTGCCGATCCGCATGACATCCTGAGACTTCAGGGTATCGAAGCTCTGGCTCGCTACATTGTTGACGAAGTCCAGGCTGTGTACCGTCTGCAGGGTGTGAAGATCAGCGACAAACATATTGAAGTGATTGTTCGCCAGATGCTTCGCCGCGTTGTCATTACCGATCCGGGCGACACCAAGTTCATCACCGGTGAACAGGTCGAACGCAGTGAAATGCTCGATGAGAACGAAAAAGCTCTTGCCGAGAACAAGCGTCCCGCCACTTACGACAATCTGCTTCTTGGTATTACCAAGGCCAGCTTGTCTACGGACTCCTTCATCTCTGCCGCTTCCTTCCAGGAAACGACCCGAGTGCTTACCGAAGCAGCCATCATGGGCAAACGTGATGAACTGCGCGGCCTGAAGGAAAACGTGATTGTCGGCCGCTTGATTCCTGCTGGTACCGGTTTGGCCTATCACAGAGCCAGACACGACCGCGATGCTTTCAAGTACGACAATGAGATCGAAACTTCCGAAGCTTATGTCGGAAACGAGAACATCGTGAGCGATGTTCCTGCGATTCCCGAAGCAGAAGTGACCGGTGAGAGCAAAAGCTATCACAACTAATTAGGTTTTAACTCCTCCAAAAAAGCGGCTGAAAGGCCGCTTTTTTGGTTTTTGAAAAACGCTGAATACAATTGCTAACCTATTCAGCCAAATAGAAAAGTTTGACAATTGGTTGAATTTGCGCAATAATGCGGAACTTTTCGGAATCCCGCCCGGGTTTCTGCGCTCTTTCTCGGCTGCCGTGCAGCACGTCCTTTCGCGCAGAGTCCGCGCATTTTCCTTAAAGTTTTTTATTAACCTCCACTCCGTTAAAAGAGTGGTTTTTCTAATCGTTTCGGATACGGACTTTATGCCGACCATTAACCAATTAGTGCGTAAGCCTCGCGAGAGAGCTATTGAAAAGAGCAAGAGCCCTGCGCTCAACAACTGCCCGCAGAAACGCGGTGTCTGCACCCGTGTTTACACAACAACTCCGAAGAAGCCGAACTCCGCTCTTCGTAAAGTTGCCAAGGTGCGCCTGACCAACGGCTTTGAAGTCATCTCCTATATCGGAGGTGAAGGCCACAATCTTCAGGAACACAGCGTCGTTTTGATTCGCGGCGGTCGTGTGAAGGACTTGCCGGGCGTTCGTTACCACGTCGTCCGCGGCTCTCTTGATACTCAGGGTGTCAAGGATCGTAAGCAATCTCGTTCTAAATACGGCGCAAAGCGTCCTAAACAGGCTTAATACCGGATCGCACCCGGTAACGGTCTCTTTTTATGACCGAGTAAGTCGCATTTTCATGATGGAAATGCATTTTCAAATTATTTGACTGAAGACAAAACTGAGGTAAACATGCCCCGTCGTCGCGAAGTACCTAAACGTGAAGTTCTCCCGGATCCTAAATTCGGTTCCGTTGAGATCACCAAATTCGTCAACATGATCATGCTTGACGGCAAGAAAGCCGTTGCAGAACGCATCGTGTATGGCGCTTTGGAAGAAATCCAGAACAAGTCTGGTAAAGATCCCCTCGAAGTGTTCACAAACGCTTTGAACAATGTTCGTCCGCTGGTTGAAGTTAAGTCCCGCCGTGTCGGCGGTGCCAACTACCAGGTTCCGGTCGAAGTTAGACCTGTCCGTCGTATGGCTCTGGCCATGCGCTGGCTGCGTGAAGCTGCTAAGGGCAGAAGTGAAAAATCTATGCCGCTCCGCTTGGCCGGCGAGCTTATCGACGCCTCTGAAGGCCGCGGCGGTGCTATGAAGAAGCGTGAAGAAGTTCATCGTATGGCTGAAGCCAACAAGGCCTTCTCTCACTTCCGTTTTAACTAATTTCTTTTTCAATAGGGGAGGCCCGGCGGGCTCTCCCCATTATCAGAGGATAGAAACATGGCTCGCAAAACTCCGATTGAGCGTTATCGCAATATCGGCATTTCCGCGCACATCGACGCGGGCAAAACAACCACCACGGAACGCATTCTGTTCTACACCGGCGTTAATCACAAGATTGGCGAAGTGCACGATGGCGCTGCGACCATGGACTGGATGGAACAGGAACAGGAACGCGGCATTACGATTACCTCCGCTGCTACTACTGCTTTCTGGCGCGGTATGGACATGAACCATCCCGAACACCGTATCAACATTATTGATACCCCGGGACACGTTGACTTCACTGTTGAAGTTGAACGTTCCATGCGTGTTCTGGACGGTGCCTGCATGGTTTACTGTGCTGTCGGCGGTGTCCAGCCTCAATCCGAAACTGTTTGGCGTCAGGCTAACAAATACAAAGTTCCCCGTCTTGCTTTCGTGAACAAGATGGACCGTACAGGCGCAAACTTCTTCAAAGTTTACGATCAGATGAAGACTCGTCTGAAAGCTAATCCTGTACCTATCGTTATTCCTATCGGTGCTGAAGACACTTTCAAAGGCGTTATCGATCTGGCCAAGAGAAAAGCCATCATTTGGGATGAAGCTTCTCAGGGCATGAAGTTCAAATTCGAAGACGTTCCCGCCGAGCTGGTTGAAGAAACCGAAAAATGGCGCAGCAACATGGTTGAAGCTGCTGCCGAAGCTAACGAAGAACTGATGGACAAGTACCTGAACGACGGCGACCTCTCCGAGGCCGACATCAACAAGGGTCTGCGTCTGCGTACCATCGCCAACGAAATTCAGCCGATGCTCTGCGGTACAGCGTTCAAGAACAAGGGTGTTCAGCGCATGCTTGACGCTGTTATTGAACTGCTTCCGAGCCCGGTTGACATTCCTCCGGTCCAAGGTGTTGATCCTGATGACGATTCTGTCGCTAGTCGTAAGGCTGATGATAAAGAGCCGTTCTCCGCTCTTGCCTTCAAGATCATGACTGACCCGTTCGTCGGTCAGCTGACCTTCCTTCGCGTGTACTCCGGCGTTGTTAACTCCGGCGACACCGTTCTGAACTCCGTCAAGGGTAAGAAAGAACGTATCGGTCGTTTGCTGCAGATGCACGCTAACGAACGTAAAGAAATCAAGGAAGTTCTCGCAGGCGACATCGCAGCTGCCGTCGGTCTGAAAGAAGTGACCACCGGCGATACACTCTGCGCTATCGACCATCCGATCATCCTTGAAAAGATGGAATTCCCAGAACCGGTTATTTCTCAGGCTGTTGAGCCCAAGACTAAGGCCGACCAGGAAAAAATGGGTATCGCTCTTAACCGTCTGGCTCAGGAAGATCCGTCTTTCCGTGTCCGTACTGACGAAGAAAGCGGTCAGACCATTATTTCCGGTATGGGTGAGCTCCACCTCGACATTCTTGTCGACCGTATGCGTCGTGAGTTCAACGTTGAAGCCACAGTCGGCAAACCTCAGGTTGCCTACCGTGAAACCATCCGTTCTACTGTTGAGAACGCCGAAGCTAAGTTTGTTAAGCAGTCCGGCGGCCGTGGTCAGTACGGCCACGTTGTTCTGAAGCTCGAACCGAACCCCGGCAAGGGCTACGAGTTCGTCGATGCTATCAAGGGCGGTGTTGTTCCCCGCGAATACATTCCTGCCGTTCAGAAGGGTATCGAAGACACCATGAAGTCCGGTGTTCTGGCCGGTTACCCGGTTGTTGACGTTAAGGCAACACTCCACTTCGGTTCTTACCATGAAGTGGACTCTAACGAAAACGCCTTCAAGATGGCCGGTTCTATGGCTTTCAAAGAAGGTATGCGCAATGCCAGCCCGGTTCTGCTTGAGCCGATCATGGCTGTTGAAGTTGAAACCCCGGAAGAAAAGATGGGCGACGTCATGGGCGACCTTTCTTCTCGCCGCGGTGTGATCCAGGGTATGGACGACTTGCCCGGCGGAGGCAAAGCTGTTAAGGCTGAAGTTCCGCTGTCTGAAATGTTCGGTTATGCTACACAGCTCCGTTCTCTGACTCAAGGTCGTGCTTCCTACACAATGGAATTCAAACATTACGCTGAAGCTCCGAAGAACGTTGCCGAAGCTGTGATTGAAGCAAAAACGAAGTAATTTTTAAACGCTGTTCTTTTATTTAATATTTAAGGATTAAAAATGGCAAAAGAAAAGTACGAACGTACTAAGCCCCATGTAAACGTTGGCACAATCGGTCACGTTGACCATGGTAAGACAACCCTTACAGCCGCTATCACAACCGTTCTTTCCAAGAAGTTCGGCGGTGAAGCCAAAGCCTACGACCAGATCGACGCAGCTCCTGAAGAAAAAGCTCGCGGTATTACGATTAACACCGCTCACGTCGAATACGAAACCGAAAGCCGTCACTACGCACACGTTGACTGCCCGGGCCATGCTGACTACGTCAAGAACATGATTACCGGTGCTGCTCAGATGGACGGCGCTATTCTGGTTGTTGCCGCTTCCGACGGTCCTATGCCTCAGACCCGTGAGCACATCCTTCTTGCCCGTCAGGTCGGTGTTCCCTACATCATCGTTTACCTGAACAAGTGCGACCTCGTCAATGACGAAGAACTGCTTGAACTGGTTGAAATGGAAGTTCGCGAACTCCTGAGCAACTACGACTTCCCCGGCGACGATATTCCTATCATCAAGGGTTCTGCTCGTATGGCTCTCGACGGCGACAAAGGCCCGATGGGTGAAGAATCCATCCTGAAGCTTGCCGACACACTCGACAGCTACATCCCGACTCCGGAACGTGCTATCGACCAGCCGTTCCTCATGCCGGTTGAAGACGTGTTCTCCATCTCCGGCCGCGGTACCGTTGTTACCGGCCGTGTTGAACGCGGTATCGTCAAAGTCGGCGACGAACTCGAAATCGTCGGTATCCGTCCGACTCAGAAGACAACCTGCACGGGCGTCGAAATGTTCCGTAAGCTGCTTGATCAGGGTCAGGCCGGTGACAACATCGGTGTTCTGCTCCGCGGTACAAAGCGTGAAGACGTCGAACGCGGTCAGGTTCTTGCCAAACCCGGCACGATCACTCCGCACACCGAATTCCAGGCAGAAGTTTACGTTCTGACTAAGGAAGAAGGCGGCCGTCACACACCGTTCTTCAAAGGCTATCGTCCTCAGTTCTACTTCCGTACAACTGACGTTACCGGAACGATCGAACTGCCGGAAGGCGTTGAAATGGTTATGCCTGGCGACAACATCCGTATGGACGTTAAGCTGATTGCTCCGATTGCTATGGAAGAAGGCCTCCGCTTCGCTATTCGTGAAGGCGGCCACACAGTCGGTGCCGGCGTTGTTTCTAAGATCGTCGGTTAATTAACTCATTTCGAATCGCGGGCCGAAGAAGGCTTCGGCCCCTCGTTCTTTAAAGGATAAATAATGCAAAGCCAACGTATTCGTATTCGCCTCAAGGCATTTGATTACAAACTGATCGATCAGTCTGCTCTTGAAATTGTTGATACCGGCAAGAGAACCGGTGCTGTTGTCAGAGGTCCGATCCCTCTGCCCACACGCATCCAGCGCTTCGATATTCTTCGCAGCCCGCACGTCAACAAGACCAGCCGCGATCAGCTTGAAATCAGAACTCATCAGAGATTGATGGACATCATCGATCCGACAGACAAGACTGTTGACGCTCTGATGAAGCTCGACCTGCCTGCCGGCGTGGACGTTGAAATCAAAGTCCAGTAATAAGGTTGACTAAATTAAACAGGCCCTTTGAATGAAAGTTCTAAGGGCCCGTTTTTTACCCAAGAGAAAAGCGCTCGGGAATTGAAGTTCCCTGAGCGCTTTTTGCAATTTGAAGTCTTTATTTTTGTTTGAGATCGGCAAAGGCAATCTTGCCCTTCGGCGGAATGATGTCGACTGTCATATCTTTGTCGATGATATTGACGATCTTGGACGCCGAATTGGTCATAGCGACATGCTTGAGGTCTTCGGAGAGTAATACGGCTTTCAGATCCGGATGCTTCTGAAGATACTCAATTGCGCCGGACCAGCCCATGACGAAGAGGGCAGTGCACAAAGCGTCAGCTTTAGCTGAATTGTCATCAATGATCGTCACTGAAGATAAAGTGGCGGGAACGGGTTTGCCGGTTTTCGGATTCAGGATGTGATGGTATTTAACGCCGTCTTTAATGAAGAACTTTTCATAGTCGCCTGAGGTGACGACTGAAGTGTCCTTTAAGGGGACGACCGCGAAATATTCGCCTCTTTCTTTATCGGGCCTTTGGAGACCGATAGACCAAGGTTTGTCCGAACCGTTGGTTCCGGAACCGATGACATTGCCGCCGAGACTCACCAGAGAGTCTCCGCATCCGCCTTGCTTGAGTTTATTAATGACCTTGTCAGCGATATAGCCCTTGCCGATGGCGCCGAAAGCGACGGACTGCTTCTTACCGATCTTGCCGAAATATCTGCCGTTTTCCTTTTTAGCGTCGATCAGGTTGTAGTCGACATTAATTAAAGCTCTTTTGATTTCAGCTTCACTCGGGACGCGGTGTTCGGGCTGATCCACACTCCAAAGTTTTACCAATGCGCCGACCGTCGGATCGAAAGTTCCGTGTGTGAGTGCGGCGATCGTTTTAGAACCGTTTAACACCTCAAAGGTTTCCGGTTCAATTTGAATCCATTCGCCGGGGTGCTGATTCAATCGCGTGACATCGCTGTCCGGATCGTAGGCAGAGAGGATGTATTCAAGGCGGCGTGTTTCATCATTCAGGATCTTGTAGCAGGCTTCAGCTTTCTCTTTACTGTCGACCTTAAATTGGCCGTTAATTAACGTTCCGATCGCAAACGTATCCACGCTGTATACGTCGGAAGCTGTTGCTGGACCCGCTGTAAAGGCGAGCGCGGCAATCAGAGAAAGAATGATCTTTTTAGATTGCATTTTCTTATAAAGATGAAACGGATAAATAAGTTAGTAATTGTAAAGATTATATTTCCGGCTCTTTAAAACTTCGGCTCAAAGAGGAGCTGAAGAGAAGCGAAATGGAGATGAACCGGATCATTAGGATGCGCATTGCCCGAAGAGACGGGCTTCGCGCCGATTCGCCGCAAGAACAGCAGGGCGGCGAACGGGGTGCGGAAATTAAGGTATCAAATTATTAAAGATCTTGTCAAACCTTTACGGAGGATTCGGGTATTAAAGATCTTGTCAAACCTTTACGGAGGATTCGGGCGAAGAGAGGAAAAAAGGTCAAGACGGACCTAATTAGAAGAATATTTAGTCACCTTACAATTGATAACTCTATGAATTGAAGGAGAATATTTGCTTTTTTGAACATCACGATGTACAATGCGTGCCTTTCGTGGTCACCGCTATTCTTTTTCGGTGACTTTTTCTAACTTGTCCAGGCCAATCGCAGCCTGGGTGGAGATAATAATGAGTGAGAAGCTCGGCCTCGTCGGTCGCAAGATCGGCATGACGCGCATCTTTACCGAAGATGGTGTTTCCATTCCGGTAACCGTGCTCGAAGTGTCGAACAACCGCATTACACAGGTAAAAACGGTTGAGACTGACGGCTACAATGCAGTGCAAGTCGCCTTCGGCTCCAAAAAGCCGTCGCGTGTGAGCAAGCCTCTTAAAGGCCAGTTTGAAAAAGCTGGTGTCGAAGCAGGCTCCATGCTCAAAGAATTCCATGTTGAAGAAGACAAGATCGGCGAAATGAAAGTCGGTCAGACTCTTTCCATCGATATGTTCTCCGAAGGTCAGAAAGTTGACGTTACGGGTACAACAATCGGTAAGGGTTTTGCCGGCGCAATCAAGCGTCATCACTTCTCTTCCAACCGCGCCAGCCACGGTAACTCCGTGTCTACAAACGCCCCCGGTTCTATCGGTAACCGTCAGGATCCGGGCCGTGTTTTCCCTGGCAAGCGTATGGCCGGTCACCTCGGTGATGTCCAGCGCACAACTCAGAACTTGGTTATCGCCCGTGTGGACGCCGATCGTCAATTGATCCTGGTCCGCGGAGCCGTTCCCGGCTGCGCCAACGGCGAAGTAATCATCCGTCCGGCTGTTAAGGCCAAAGCCTAAGGAGCGATTTATGGAACTGAAAGTCGTAAACGATCAGGGCCAGCAGACCGCAACCCTTGCGGCTGCCGACACCGTTTTCGGTCGTGAATACAATGAAGCACTGGTTCACCAGATCGTTGTTGCTTATCAAGCCAACGCTCGTCTCGGAACCCGTGCACAGCTGACTCGTGAAGCTGTTCACCACTCTACACGCAAACCCTGGCGCCAGAAAGGCACAGCCCGTGCACGTGCCGGTATGTCTTCCTCTCCGGTATGGCGCGGAGGCGGCAGAGCTTTCCCCAACACACCCGATGAAAACTTCACACAGAAAGTTAACAAGAAGATGATGCGCGGCGCTATGGCCTGCATTCTCTCCAAGTTAGCTATCGACGGTCGTCTCGTCGTTGTGGAGAACATTGACGTTGACACACCCAAGACTAAGAACTTTGCTAACAAGCTCAAAGCCATGGGTCTGAACAGCGCTCTTATCATCACTGACGAAATCAGCGAAAATCTGGATCTCGCCAGCCGCAACCTGAAGAACGTTTGGGTTGTCGAGCCGCGTTATGCTGATCCGGTCTCCCTGGTTCACTTTGATTCCGTTGTTGTTACTAAAGCAGCAATCAGCAAACTTGAGGAGATGTGGGGATGAGCCAAGATTTCCTTTACAAAGCAATCCTCGGTTCTATCGTCTCTGAAAAGAGCACCAGAATCGGTGAAAAGAACAATCAGTACGTCTTCCGTGTAGTTCCCGAAGCTACCAAAGAAGATGTGAAAGCCGCCGTTGAATTACTTTTCAAAGTGAAGGTCAAAGGCGTCCAAATGCTGAACCTTAAGGGCAAACAGAAACGCAACGGTCGTTTCCCCGGCAAACGCAATGACGTTCGCAAGGCCTATGTTTGCTTGGAAGAAGGTCAGGAAATTAACTTCGCAGAGGTGAAGTAATGGCTCTGATTAAACTGAAACCTACATCTGCCGGTCGTCGTCACGCCGTTAAGGTTGTGAACCCGGAACTGCACAAAGGCAAACCTTTTGCAGCCCTCGTAGAAAAGAAGAACCGCGGATCCGGTCGTAACAACTTCGGCCGTATCACTGTTCGCCATCAAGGCGGCGGCCACAAGAAGGCCTACCGTATCATCGACTTCAAGCGCGATAAAGACGGTATTCCCGCTATTGTTGAGCGTCTCGAATACGATCCGAACCGCTCCGCCAACATCGCTCTTGTCCTCTATAAGGACGGCGAACGCCGCTACATCATCGCTCCGAAGGGCCTGAAAGCCGGCGATGAAATCATGAGCGGTCAGGAAGCTCCGATCAAAATCGGTAATGCTCTTCCCCTGCGCAACATTCCCGTCGGCTCCACGATTCACAACATCGAAATGAAGCCCGGTAAAGGTGCTCAGATGGTTCGTGCCGCCGGTGCATTCGCTCAGCTGCTTGCTCGCGAAGGTGCTTACGCTCAGATCCGTCTGCGTTCCGGTGAAGTTCGCCGCATTCTAATCGAATGCCGTGCAACGATCGGTACCGTCGGTAATGAAGAAAACAGTCTGCGTGAACTCGGAAAAGCCGGTGCCAAGCGTTGGCGCGGTATTCGTCCGACCGTCCGCGGCGTTGTGATGAACCCTGTTGACCATCCGCACGGTGGTGGTGAAGGTCGTACCGGTACCGGTCGCGCTCCTGTCACACCTTGGGGCCAGCTCACCAAGGGTTATCGTACTCGTAACAACAAGCGCACCGACAACATGATCGTGTCGCGTCGCTATCGCAAGTAAGGGGGCCTGAATGTCTCGTTCGCTTAAGAAGGGACCGTTCGTTGACGGATCCTTACTGAAGAAAGTCGAAGCCGCTCAAGCTAGCCGTGACAAGCGTCCTATCAAGACCTGGTCTCGTCGCTCGACAATTCTTCCTGAATTTATCGGTTTAACAATTGCCGTCCACAACGGACGTCAGCATGTGCCGGTTTTTATCAATGAAAACATGGTTGGCCATAAGCTGGGTGAATTTGCATTGACCCGTACTTTCAAAGGCCACGCAGCTGATAAGAAGGCTGCTCCAGCTAAGAGGTAATAACAATGGAAACCACAGCAATCGTACGTGGAGTTCGCCTCTCGGCTCAGAAAGGCCGTTTGGTTGCGGATCTTGTCCGCGGTAAGCCCGTTGACAAGGCCCTGAACATTCTTTCTTTCACGCAGAAGAAAGCTGCCGGCATCATCCGCAAAGCTCTCGATTCTGCTATTGCCAATGCCGAACACAACAACGGTGCAGACATTGACGAACTCCGTGTGACTTCTATCTATGTTGAGAAAGCCACGACTCTCCGTCGTTTCTCTGCAAGAGCAAAAGGCCGCGGTGCCCGTATCGGTAAACAGACTTGCCACATCTACGTGACGGTCGGTGATACCCCGGCGAAGAAATAATAGGTGACCCATGGGACAGAAAATTAATCCGACAGGCTTTCGCCTTCCCGTAACACACGACTGGACTTCCCGTTGGTATGCTACTGGCCGCGATTTTGCCCGCACATTGGCTGAAGACCTCAAAGTTCGCGATTACCTGGGCAAAAAGCTCAAGAACGCCTCTGTAGGTCGTATTCTTATCGAGCGTCCCGCTAAGAACGCTCGCATCACAATTTTCTCCGCTCGTCCGGGCGTTGTGATCGGTAAGAAAGGTGAAGACATTGAAGTTCTGAAGGCCGAACTCCAGAAATTGATGGGCGTTCCCGTCCATGTCAATATCGAAGAGATCCGCCGTCCTGACCTCGATGCTCAGCTCATCGCCGACAGCATCACTCAGCAGCTCGAAAAACGTATTATGTTCCGTCGCGCTATGAAGCGTGCCATGCAGAACGCAATGCGTCAGGGCGCTCTTGGTATCAAGATCATGTCCTCCGGCCGTTTGAACGGTGCTGAAATCGCCCGTACCGAATGGTATCGTGAAGGTCGTGTACCTCTGCATACTCTTCGTGCCGACATCGACTACGGCTTCTCTGAAGCTCAGACAACTTACGGCATCATCGGCGTTAAGGTTTGGGTTTACAAAGGCGACAACACCGGTAAGGATGTTGCTGCCGAAGCTCCGGCCGAACGCGAAGACCGCCGCAACCGTCGTCCCGGCAAGCCGGCCAACCGCCGTCCTCGCAAGCAGGCCGACGGCGCTGAAGGCAAGCAGGCTCGCGCTCCGCGCAAACCCGCTCCCGCAGCCGCTGCTAAGGAAGGAGAATAAACATGCTTCAACCAAACAGAACTAAGTACCGTAAGGACCAGAAAGGCCGTAACTACGGTCTGGCCCAGAGAGGTGCTAAGGTTTCTTTCGGCCAGTTCGGTCTGAAAGTTACAGAACGCGGTCGTCTGACAGCTCGTCAGATCGAAGCTGCCCGTCGTGCGATCACTCGTCACATCAAGCGCGGCGGCCGTGTATGGATCCGCGTCTTCCCGGACAAACCCATTTCCTCCAAACCGGCTGAAGTCCGTATGGGTAATGGTAAAGGCAATCCCGAATTCTGGGTTGCTCTGGTTCAGCCGGGCCGCGTCATTTATGAACTTGACGGTGTTGATGAAGCACTTGCTCGTGAAGCTTTCCGCCTTGCTGCGGCCAAGCTTCCGCTCAAGTCCATGTTCGTTACACGTCAAATCGGCCAGTAATAGGAGTGCAGAATGAAAGCCAAAGATTTACGCGCTATGGACGAAGCTGCGCTTAACAAAGAACTGCAGGATCTTCTGAAAGCCCAGTTTAATCTGCGCATGCAGAAGTCTCATCAGCAACTTGAAAACACGAGCCTGATTCGTCAGACACGCCGCGATATCGCCCGCGTCCGTACGATTCTTGCTCAGAAGGCAGCGACGAAATGAGCGAAAACAAACTGACACGCACGCTGATCGGCAAAGCTATTAGCACCAAGATGGACAAGACTGTTACGGTTCTTGTCGAACGTAAGGTTAAACACCCGATCGGAAAGATCGTCGTCAAGAGCAAGAAGTATCATGTTCATGACGAAAACAATGACGTTAGAGAAGGCGATATCGTCGAAATCTCCGAAACACGTCCGATTTCCCGTACGAAATCCTGGACAGTTTCCAAGATCGTCGAACGTGCTGAAATCTAATTGATTTGTAAATAGATCTTAATAAGCACTTTAGAGAGCTTGCAATGTTATCCGTATATCGGATATACTTGCGGCTCTCTAATTCTTTTTGCGAAAGAATTTCTTTCGGATTAAGTAGTTAGAGGTTCTTGGGGTTCCGGTTTTTTTGAACAACCCACAAAGCTTGCGGGTATCTGTGAGATTGAATTGGAAACTCTTCTCCCGGACGGGACCAAAACTGGCCGAGCGCCGCGAATCGCGTCGAACTCGGAATAAGTTGGAATATATAAAACCATGATTCAGATGCAATCTAATCTGGACGTAGCCGACAACACCGGTGCACGTTCAGTTCAATGTATTAAAGTGTTGGGCGGCTCCAAACGCCGTTACGCTAATATTGGCGACATTATCAAAGTGACCGTCAAAGATGCAGCTCCGCGCGGCCGCGTCAAAAAAGGCGAAGTCTACTCTGCCGTTGTTGTTAGAACTGCTAAAGGCGTTCGTCGTCCTGACGGCTCTTCTATCTGCTTTGACGGCAATGCTGCTGTTTTGCTTAACAACAAACTGGAACCGATCGGAACACGTATCTTCGGGCCGGTTACGCGTGAACTGCGTACCGAACGCTTCATGAAGATTGTTTCCCTCGCTCCTGAAGTTCTCTAAGGAGAGGATGGAAATGCAACGTATCCGTAAAGGTGACGAAGTTATCGTTATCACCGGCCGTGACAAGGGCAAGAAAGGCACTGTTACAGCTGTTCATGACGATGGAAAAGTCGTCGTTGAAGGTATCAACATTGTTAAGAAGCACGTCAAGCCGAACCCCATGCTGGGCCAGGCCGGCGGCATTATGGACAAGACGCTTCCGATCGAAGGATCCAACGTCATGCTTGTCAACCCCAAAACCGGCAAGGGTGACCGCGTCGGCTACAAAGTTGTTGACGGCAAGAAAGTTCGCGTCTTCAAGAGTGACGGTGCCGTTGTCGGCGCTAAGGCATAAGAGGTCGCAGATAAATGTCTCGTTTTTTGAATAAGTACCGTGACGAAGTGATTCCGGCCCTGACAAAACAGTTCGGCTACAAAACCGAAATGCAGGTTCCTCGTATCACCAAGATCACTCTGAATATGGGTGTCGGCGATGCAGTCAACGACAAGAAGCTTGTTGACCACGCTGTCGAAGATCTGACCAAGATTTCCGGTCAGAAGCCAATCGTTACCAAAACTCGTAAAGCCATCGCTAACTTCAAGATCCGTGAAAACATGCCTATCGGCTGCATGGTCACGCTTCGCGGAGAGCGTATGTATGAATTCCTGGACCGCTTAGTCACTATCGCTTTCCCGCGTGTTCGTGACTTCCGTGGTGTCAGTGCCCGCTCTTTCGACGGCCGCGGCAACTACAACATCGGTCTGAAGGAACAGATCATTTTCCCGGAAATTGAATACGACAAGATCGACAAGCTCCGTGGTATGAACATCAGCATTACGACAACCGCTAAGACGGACGAAGAGGCTAAGGCACTTCTTTCTGCCTTCCACTTCCCGTTCCGTAACTAAGCGAGGTGATTTAATTGGCTAAGCTCGCATTAATCAATCGTGAACTCAAGCGCAAAGCCTGCGCTCAGAAGTTTGCTGCTAAACGCGCCGCTCTCAAAGCGGTCATTAACGATGCTACCCGCTCGATGGAAGAGCGCATGGAAGCACGCAACGCACTTCAGTCTCTGCCCCGTGACGCAAGTCCGTGCCGTCAGCGTAACCGCTGTGAATTGACCGGTCGTCCCCGCGGAACATTCCGCAAATTCGGTCTGGCAAGAGGCAAGATCCGCGAAGCGGCTATGCATGGTGACATTCCCGGCCTGACAAAGGCCAGCTGGTAAGCGAGGAGATTACAAAATGAGTATCAGTGATCCGATCGCCGACATGCTGACCCGTATTCGCAACGGTCAGATGGTCGACAAAACGGAAGTGACTATGCCTTCTTCCAAACTGAAGGTAGCTATTGCAAAAGTTCTCGAAGACGAAGGCTACATCGACGGTTACACCGTTGACGCCAACGACGGCAAGCCCGTTCTTCGTATTGGTCTTAAATACTATGCCGGTCGTCCCGTGATTGAAATGATTGAACGCGTTTCTCGTCCCGGACTGCGTGTGTACAAGAACCACGAAACAATTCCTCAGGTCATGAACGGCCTCGGAATTGCGATCATCTCCACACCGAAGGGTGTGATGACTGATCGTAAGGCTCGTGCAGCAGGTATTGGCGGCGAAGTTCTTTGCGTCGTTGCCTAAGCCGGAGGTAGGAAATATGTCACGAGTTGCTAAGATCCCAGTCGTTCTGGGCAAAGGTGTAGAGGCCAAGATCGAAAACGGTTTCATTACCGTTAAAGGTCCGAAAGGCACTCTTTCTCAGAAGCTTAATCCGGTTGTCGAAGTTACTATCGACAACGGCGAAGTTCATTTCAAGGCCATTGAGCCGACAAAGTTCTCCAACGCCATGAGCGGTACGCTCCGCGCTCTGGTTAACTCCATGAACATCGGCGTGACCGAAGGCTTCACCAAAAAGCTAAATCTGGTTGGCGTGGGTTACAAGGCTCAGGCTCAGGGCAATGTCCTGAATCTGTCCCTCGGTTTCTCTCATCCTGTTGCATACAAGATGCCTGAAGGAATCGAAGTCAAGACCCCGACACCGACTGAAATTGTGATTCACGGCGCTGACAAGCAGAAAGTCGGACAGGTTGCTGCGGAAGTTCGCAGCTACCGCGAACCTGAACCCTATAAGGGCAAGGGTGTCCGCTATGCTGATGAAGTTGTGATCATCAAGGAAACTAAGAAGAAATAAGCGGGCGGAGGCTTAAAGTGATCGACAAGAAACAAAATCGTCTGCGTCGTGCGCGTGCCACGCGTGCCCGCATCAAGGACATGAAGGTTAATCGCCTGACTGTTCATCGTACAAACCTGCACATCTATGCACAGATCATCTCTGCTGACGGTAAGAATGTTCTCTGCGCTGCTTCTACGCTCGAACCCGAAGTTCGTGCACAATTAGCCGGTGTGACAGGAAAGGGCGGCAACGTCAACGCTGCAAAACTCATCGGTACACGCATTGCTGAAAAAGCAAAAGCTGCCGGAATTGAGTCTTGCGCATTCGACCGTGCCGGATATCGTTTTCATGGCCGTATTGCCGCGCTTGCCAACGCAGCGCGCGAAGCCGGTCTCAAGTTCTAAGGAATAGCTAAATGGCAAAGAATCCCAAAAACGCAGTTGCCGAGGAACAGGACGACGGCATTCGCGAAAAAATGATTGCGGTCAATCGTGTTACCAAGGTTGTTAAAGGCGGCCGTATTCTCGGTTTCGCTGCTTTGACAGTGGTTGGTGACGGCGATGGACGCATCGGCATGGGCAAAGGCAAGTCCCGTGAAGTTCCGGTTTCCGTTCAGAAAGCAATGGATCAGGCTCGCCGCGCTATGGAAAAAGTACCTCTTCGCAACGGTACCATTTTCCACGCTGTTGAAGGCCATCACGGTGCTTCCCGCGTTATGCTCCATCCGGCCCCCGAAGGTACCGGCGTTATCGCCGGCGGCCCGATGCGCGCCATTTTCGATGTGATGGGCATCCGCAACATCGTTGCCAAGTCCCATGGCTCTTCCAATCCTTACAACATGGTTCGCGCCACACTTGATGCACTGAGCAAGCTTCGTTCTCCGAGCGAAATTGCTGCCAAGCGCGGTAAGACCGTTGAAGAACTCATCGGTTAAGAATCTGGAGTTTAGAAATGGAAAAGAAAACCGTTAAAGTGACCCTCGTCAAGAGCCCGATCGGCTGCAAAAAAGCCCATCGTCAGACTGTTCTCGGTCTGGGTCTCAAGAAAATTCGTCAGACACGCGAGCTGGAAGACACACCTGCCGTCCGCGGCATGATCAACACGGTCTCCTACCTGGTTCGTGCTGAATAATTGAGGATTAGACAATGAAACTTAATACTATTCAGCCGGCAGCTGGTTCCAAGAGCGCTTCTCACCGCGTCGGTCGCGGCGTCGGCAGCGGCTGGGGCAAGACTGCAGGCCGCGGCCACAAAGGTCAGAAGTCCCGTGCAGGCGGCTTCCACAAAGTCGGTTTCGAAGGCGGCCAGATGCCTCTGCATCGTCGTCTGCCGAAGCGCGGCTTCACATCCTGGACACATGAATTCGTCGCTGAAGTTCGCTTGAGCGATCTCGAAAAACTGGGTCTGGACGAAGTCAACCTGGCAGATTTGATCAACGCTAACGTGATCAAATCCAACATGAAGGACGCTCGTGTGATCCTCTCCGGAGAAATCACTCGCAAAGTTACCGTCCGCGGTATGTCTGTCACCAAAGGTGCCAAGGCCGCTATTGAAGCAGCCGGCGGTTCCGTTGTTGTAGACGCTGACAAATAATTTGAGATAAGGAATTAAACGTGGCCAAGAACATTCCAGCGAAAGCCGGCAGTAAATACGGCGACTTATACAGACGTCTGATTTTTCTTGTTTTGGCTCTCGTTGTCTATCGTATCGGCACGCATATTCCGGTTCCCGGTATCGATCCAGATACCTTAAAAGAGCTGTTTAATCAGCAACAGGGCGGCATCTTAGGGCTGTTCAACATGTTCTCAGGCGGCGCCCTGTCCCGTTTCTCCGTTTTCGCGCTTGGTATCATGCCGTACATTTCGGCATCGATTATCATGCAGATGCTTTCTTACGTACTTCCTTCTCTGGAATCTCTGCGTAAGGAAGGCGAGTCCGGCAGAAGAAAGATCACGCAGTACACCCGTTACGGTACACTGCTTCTCGGTTTGTTTCAGGCTCTCGGTATTGCCGTGGCCCTGGAAACACAGCCGGGCCTGGTCATTGATCCGGGCTTCTTCTTCCGCAGCGTCTGTGTGATTTCTCTGGTCACCGGCACTATGTTCCTGATGTGGTTAGGTGAGCAGATTACAGAGCGCGGCATCGGCAACGGCATTTCGATCATCATCTTCGCAGGTATCGTCGCCGGGCTTCCGGCTGCGGTCAGCGGTTTGTTCCAGTTGGTTTCCACCGGCGCGATCGGACCTCTGTCTGCGATTTTCATCATTGCGATCGTGATGCTGGTGACGGCTTTTGTTGTCTTCATCGAAAGAGGACAACGCCGTATTACCGTCAACTATGCAAAACGTCAGGTCGGAAACCGCATTTACGGCGGCCAGAGCTCTTATCTTCCTCTGAAGATAAACATGGCCAACGTGATTCCGCCGATCTTTGCATCTTCGCTGATTCTCTTCCCGGCTACTTTAGCCAGTTGGTTTACCAGCGGCGACTCCACTCGTTGGATTCGTGACTTAGCGGCTTCTCTTTCTCCGGGTCAACCGCTTTATACATTGCTCTACGCTGCCTTGATCGTTTTCTTTGCATACTTCTACACGGCATTGGTTTTCAATCCGAAAGAAACTGCAGAGAATCTCAAGAAGAGCGGTGCTTTCGTTCCCGGTATTCGTCCGGGCGAGCAGACCTCTCGTTATATTGACAAGGTCCTGCTTCGCTTAACACTTGCCGGTTCGATCTATTTAGTGTTTGTCTGTTTGGTTCCTGAGTTCCTCAACCTGCGATTCAACGTTCCGTTCTACTTCGGCGGTACATCGCTGCTGATCGTTGTGGTCGTGACAATGGATTTCATGAGTCAGGTTCAGGCTTATCTCATGAGTCATCAATACGAATCTCTGCTGAAGAAAACAAACTTCCGCGGATTCGGTCCCGGTTCACTTCCCCGCTAACGGGTTGTAACCATTAAAAAAATTGCTATAAAGGGCGGGATTAGTTTATAATCCCGCTCCTTATGCTTTACTCTGTCATCTGCACTACATTTGGCGGAGTCGGTTCTGTATGAAGTCTTCGCGAGAGGCTTCTTACACTTTTGGAGATAACTATGAAAGTAAACGCTTCGGTCAAAAAAATGTGCCGTAAGTGCAAGATCATCAAGCGCAAAGGCGTGGTCCGCGTTATCTGCTCGGATCCCCGTCATAAACAGCGCCAAGGCTAATTAGAGGTAAATAATGGCTCGTATCGCCGGTATTAACATTCCGCCGAATCAGCACGCTGAAATCGGCTTGACTGCCATCTATGGCATCGGCCGTCCCCGTGCCCGTGAAATTTTGGAAGCGGTTGGTGTTGAAAAAACTAAGAAGGTTAAAGATTTAACAGACGCCGAACTCGAACGCATTCGTGATGCGATCAGCAAGCTCACTGTTGAAGGCGACCTTCGTCGTGAAATTCAATTGTCAATTAAACGCCTTATCGACTTAGGCACCTACAGAGGCATGCGTCATCGCCGCGGTCTGCCCGTTCGCGGTCAGCGCACTCGTACGAATGCACGCACTCGCAAGGGTCCGAAGAAAGCTGGCGTCGCTCTCAAAAAGTAAGGTAAAGGACGACTATGGCAGGAAAGATTCCTAACGCTCAGCAGATCGCTGCTCAGCGTGCTCGTAGAAAAGTTAAAAAAGTTGTGACCGAAGGCATCGCTCACGTTCACGCTTCCTTTAACAACACAATCATCACTATTACTGACCGTCAGGGCAATGCTATTGCAGCTTCCAGCTCCGGCGCTCAGGGTTTCAAAGGCTCTCGTAAGTCCACTCCGTTCGCAGCTCAGGTTGCTGCCGAACAGGCCGGCCGTCACGCCCTTGAATATGGCTTAAAGAACGTTGAAGTCCGCATTACCGGACCCGGACCCGGCCGTGAGTCGAGTGTTCGCGCTCTCAACGCTCTTGGTATTCGCGTCACTTCCATTCAAGACGTTACTCCCGTTCCTCACAACGGTGTTCGTCCTTCGAAGCGTCGTCGTGTTTAATAACTAATTCCCGCGTTTGTCGTGAAATCGATGAACTGAATGTGGAAGACACAGGATAAGAGAAAAAATGGCTCGTTATACCGGACCTAAAGAAAAGCTCGCACGCCGTGAAGGCTGCGACTTGAATCTGAAGAGCGCTGTTCGCTCCTTCGATTCAAAATGCAAATCCGAATCTGCCCCCGGTCAGCATGGACGCACTTCCGGTGCTCGTCTTTCTGACTACGGTGCTCAGCTTCGTGAAAAGCAGAAAGTTAAACGTATGTATGGCGTTCTCGAACGTCAGTTCAGACTGTATTTTGCCAAAGCTGCCCGCAAACGCGGCAACACCGGCGAACAGCTCCTCAGCCTTCTTGAAAGCCGCTTAGACAACGTTGTCTATCGTATGGGCTTCGGCTGCACACGTGCTGAAGCACGTCAGCTCGTTTCCCACTGCGCTATCAGCGTTAACGGCAACAAGGTAAATATTCCTTCCTACTCCGTTAAGGCCGGTGATGTTATCGCCGTCCGTGAGAAGGCTAAGAATCAGGTTCGCATCGCCGAATCCCTGAAACTGGCCGAGTCCAACGGTCTGCCCGACTGGGTTTCCGTTGACACCAAGAAATTGGAAGGCACTTTCAAGAATGTTCCTGCCCGTGACGAAATTTGTCCGGACGTGAACGAATCTCTGATTGTTGAATTGTATTCTCGCTAATTTGCAGTACCCCGGCAGTGTAGTGCGCTGCCGGTTTAGTTTTACACACGATCTCTTCCTTGAGGCAGAGGTCGTCGTGTCATTTATGAGCCTCAATAATTCCTACAGCCTTATCGGTGTAACGAGCCGAGGGTATTGTTAAAAGGAAAATTAATGTCTGTAAATGCTCTCCTTAAGCCTCGCAGCATTGAAGTTGAAACTGCAGAAGGCAATCCTTATTCCGCCACCGTGACGATGGAACCGTTTGAAACCGGTTATGCGCACACCCTTGGTAATGCGCTTCGCCGTGTTCTTTTGAGCTCCATGGTCGGTTTTGCTCCGACAGAAGCCCAGATTGCAGGCGTTGTTCATGAGTACAGCCAGATTGACGGCGTTAAGGAAGACGTGGTCGACATTCTTCTGAATGTCAAAGGCATCATCTTTAAGCTCGAAAACCGTGACGAAGTTACGATCACACTTCGTAAAGAAGGCGAAGGTGTCGTCACTGCCGCGGACTTCGATCTGCCGCACGATGTTCAGATTCTCAATCCGGAACATGTCATTGCCAACCTTTCCGGCGGCAAGCTTGATATGCAGCTCAAGATTGAAAAAGGCCGCGGCTACCAGCCCGGTGACATGAGAGCACTTAAGGACGACTATAGCAAGGGTACGATCGGCCGCATCATTATGGATGCTTCCTTCTCCCCGATCCTGCGTGTTGCTTACCGTGTCGAAAACGCACGTGTCGAACAGCGCACCGACCTTGACAAACTTGTTATGAACATTGAGACGAACGGCGCCATCCTTCCGGAAGAAGCGCTTCGTCAAGCCGCCCATATTCTTCAGGATCAGCTCTCCGTCTTCGGCGGACTGCCCACCATCGGTCTCGAACCCGTTGCTCCGCAGCCTGCTTTCGGCGCAATGCAGCCGCAGGCCCCTGTCGAAGCTCCGATGGCCAAACCTCAGCCTCCGGTTGATCCGATCCTTCGTCGTCCGGTCGACGACCTTGAACTTACCGTTCGTTCCGCCAACTGCCTCAAGGCCGAAAATATTTACTATATCGGCGACTTGATCCAGAGAACCGAAAACGAACTGCTCAAGACTCCAAACCTTGGCCGCAAGTCCCTTAACGAAATTAAGGAAGTTCTTGCCGCTCACGGCTTGACACTCGGCATGAAGCTGGAAAACTGGCCTCCTGTCGGTCTTGACCACTAATTGCAGAACAATTTGTAGTACTTGTTTTATTTGAATTATTTGTCAGCAGTACCCGGCTCGGTTAGAATGCCGAGCCTACCCGCCCGCTCCGGTAGGAGATAGAAGAGACGGGAGATGCCTAAATGGCACCCTAACTAGAAACTTTTAAGGAATTTAAAAAATGCGTCATAAACTCGGACTTCGCAAACTGAATCGTACATCGGCTCATCGTCTGGCCATGCTCCGCAACATGATGAACTCTCTGCTTCGTCATGAAGCCATCAAGACCACACTGCCGAAAGCCAAAGAACTTCGCCGCGTCGTCGAACCGATGATCACTCTGGCCAAAGAACCGACAGTTGCGAACAAGCGTCTTGCCTTCAACCGTCTGCGCGATCGCGAAATCGTTGTCAAACTGTTCAACGAAATCGGACCGATGTTCAAAGACCGTAAAGGCGGCTACACACGTATCCTGAAGATGGGCTACCGTGTCGGCGACAACGCTCCCCTGGCTTATGTTGAACTTGTTCAGAAGACAACTGACGCTGCTCCTGCTAAAGAAGAAGCTCAGAAAGCTGAATAATTTCTCTGAAGTGATTTAAGACAAAGGCTCGCAATCGCGAGCCTTTGTTGTGTCCGCGCATAAGGAAACAAAAATGAAGAATACGCAGATTAAACCGGCGGCAGAGGAATCGACTTCAGTACGGCTGGATAGGTGGCTTTGGGCAGCGCGATTTTTTAAAACGCGAACTTTGTCTCAGGACAATATCGAGCTCGGCCGTGTTCGCATGAACGGCGTCAGGCTGAAAGCGAGCAAAGATATCAGGGTCGGCGATCAACTTGAAATCATTCGCGGCGAGGAGCGCTTCGTCGTTGTTGTCAAAGCTCTTTCCTCCAAACGCGGAAGTGCGACCGTGGCCCAAACACTCTATGAAGAAACGCCTGAAAGCTTAGAGGCGCGTACTCGTATCAAAGAAAACAGCCGATTTATGCCGATGCCCGGAAGCGATTATCACGGACGTCCTACCAAGCGCGACGGCCGCAAAATTCGCCAATTCATGGCGGAATTTGATCCTTCGAAAGACTTTTAGCAGGATCGCGAAGTTTTGCGCGTTCGCCGGCAGACTATTCAAAACGTTTTCCTGTTATAAAAATCAAGCCTCTGAATCTCAATCGAATCAGAGGCTTTGTACTATCTGCGCTCTTTCTCAAAGCGCAGCGGCTGCATTATTTGCGGCCTTCTTCGTTAAGCCAGCGGGCAACCTGAGGTGCGAAGTAAGTTAAGACACCGTCTGCACCGGCTCTCTTGAAGCAGAGCATGGTTTCCATGATTGTCTTTTTCTCGTCGAGCCAGCCGTTCTGGAAAGCGGCCATAAGCATGGAGTATTCGCCGCTGACCTGATAAGCGAAGGTCGGGGCCTGGAATTCCTGTTTAACGCGCCAGAGGACATCCAAGTACGGCATGCCGGGCTTGACCATGACCATATCGGCGCCTTCAGCCAGGTCTAAACCGACTTCCCACAGGGCTTCGTTGGTATTGCCCGGATCCTGCTGGTAAACGGCCTTGTTGCTTTTTCCGAGGTTCGAGGCAGAACCGACAGCATCTCTGAAAGGACCGTAGTAGCAGGAGGCGTATTTAGCGGAATAGGCCATGATCTTTGTGTAGATCAGACCGTGGGCTTCGAGAGCGTCACGGATGATGCCGATACGACCGTCCATCATGTCGGAAGGCGCAACGATGTCTGCGCCGGCCTGAGCCTGAGCAAGCATCTGCTTCACAAGCATTTCGATGGTTTCGTCGTTAAGGATGAAGCCGGTTTCGTCAATAAGGCCGTCCTGACCGTGTGTTGTGTAGGGGTCGAGTGCGACATCGCACATCACCCCGAGTTCCGGGAAGTGTTCTTTCAAAGAACGCACCACGCGAGGGATTAAACCGTCGGGATTGGCTGCTTCTCTGCCGTCGGGTGTTTTTAAGGAAGCGTCGATAGACGGGAAGAGAGCCATGACCGGAATGCCGAGTTTGACGCATTCTTCTGCCTGCTTGAGCAGGAGGTCTAAAGAAAGACGCTCTACGCCGGGCATAGAAGGCACCTGGACGCGTTTGTTGTTGCCTTCGATGACGAACACAGGGTAGATCAGATCGTCGACGCTAACGCGGCTTTCGCGCATTAAACGGCGGGAGAAATCATCATGACGCATTCTGCGCATGCGAACGGAAGGGAATTTGCCTAATGTCTGCATTTCGATTCTACGTTTGTAAGTAAAGAAAAAGCTCTATGGATAATCATAGAGCTCAATCGTGAAACAAAAATTAAATTTTAGCTGCCTAAGGGTAAGTTCAGCCATGTACAAAGCACGTTCTGAAGTTGCTCAACGCCTTCTTTCTTAAGGCCTGAGAAAAGCTGGACGCTTACATGGTTGCCCATCGCCAGAGCTCGATCTTTAACGGTGTTTAAGACCTGACGTTTTTCCATGGTCTTGAGCTGGTCGGCTTTATTCAGCAGGAGATGAAGCTTGAGATCGGGTCTGACGGAGAGGAAATCCAATAGGAATTCGTCTGCAGGCATGAAGGGTCTTCTGGCGTCCATCACCAAAACCATACCCATCAGCTGAGGTCTTTGCTGGACGTAGCCGCCGACGAGGCCCTCCCAGTTCCTACGCGTTTCGGGAGCGGCTTTTGCATAGCCGTAGCCCGGAAGGTCGACGAGGAAGCATTCGGGAATCCTTTGTCTCGGTATTTCTCCTTTAAGCGAGAGTTCGAAAAAATTCAAAAGCTGCGTTCTTCCGGGTGTCTTAGAAGAAAACGCCAAGCGGGACTGGCGGCAAAGAACGTTAATTGTTGTCGACTTTCCGGCGTTAGACCTTCCGGCGAATGCAATTTCAGGGAGTTCAGTCTCAGGCAGCCCCATAAGCTCTGAGACGGACATAACAAATCGTGCTGAATCAAAAAGGGCGCTCATAAGTGACCTCATAAATAATCTGCGTAGATTAACGCAAAGAAGACCGCTTGTCGGCCAAGCGGTCCTCTTCAATTATTTTTTACCGTCCTTATCTTTTTTAGTGAGAGTACCGGTTACTGCCGCAGCACGGAAAACGATGCGAGGATCGACTTCGCCGATCTTCTTTTCGTTTTTGTCTGTGTAAGGCAGGCTGGAGAGCACAAAGCGAATAGCGTTCAAACGCGCTCTCATCTTATCGTCGCTTTCCACAACGATCCAAGGCGCATCTACGGTATCGGTAGCAAAGAACATTTGGTTGATGTGCTTGGTGTAGTCATCCCATTTATTCAGAGAAGCCAGATCGACCGGAGAGAGTTTCCACTGTTTCAGCGGATCTTTGCGGCGCTGTCTGAAGCGGCGTTTTTGTTCTCCGCGAGTCACGTTCAGCCAGAACTTAAAGAGAATAATGTCTTCTGAGAGCAGATTGCGTTCAAAAGAAGGCACTTCTTTCATGAACGTTTCATACTGCTCCTTTGTGCAGAAGCCCATGACCGGTTCGACGACTGCTCGGTTGTACCAGGAACGATCAAAGAAGACCATTTCACCGGCAGAGGGAAGGTGAGCGACGTAGCGCTGGAAGTACCATTGCCTTTCTTCCGTGGCCGTGGGCTTTGGAAGCGCGGCGATTCTGGCGCCTCTTGGATTCAGATGCTCGGTAAAGCGCTGGATGGTTCCGCCTTTGCCGGCTGCATCACGTCCTTCAAAAATAATGACAAGTTTTTTGCCTTTCTTTTGAATCCATGACTGCAGTTTCAGAAGTTCAATCTGCAGACTGCGAAGCTGCTTGTTGTATAGATCTCGGTTGTAACCGTTGACGTAGGGATATTCGCCTGGCTTCAAATCCTTTCTTAGGGCGTTCATGTCAGCTGTTGCAGAGATCTTTTTATCAAAACTGCAGCAGGCATGTTCAATGAGGGATTTCAGGAGTTTCTCCTGGCCTTGCCCCGTGAGATTTCTCATGACGGCATCAGCGACTTTATCGGCGGCTGTCTCGTCCGTTGTTCGGAGGAATTGTTTTAGATACTGATACGGATTTTCGTAACCGCCAAGGTCAAACTTGGAATCTTCGAGTTCTTCCGATTTTTTTTCAACGATTACGGCATTTTGACCGTCAATTTTTTGAGGTTCAGCTGCGTCTTTGTGCGTGACAGAGTGGTTCATTGTTTCCTCCCCCTCCAAAATAAACTGATCAAACCATTCTATGTAAGTTGTACGGAGATAGAAGAAAATGTTGTCAATTCAGGCACAAAAAGGCCGCCACAAGGGCGGCCGTGAGGAAAAGTCTATTGATTACGACTTACCGAAGACCTCGTTTAACTGCTGAGTAACACGGACGAAAGTCGTGCGTTTCGTGAGTTCTTTCAGTCGACGGGCACCGACATATGTGCAGGCCGAGCGGACGCCGCCGAGGATTTCCTGAACGGTGTCTGCAACGGGACCGCGGTCTTCAAGGTAGACCGTCTTTCCTTCTGCTGCACGATATTTAGCAACTCCGCCGGAATATTTGTCCATAGCGGATTTGCTGCTCATTCCGTAGAAAGAACGGTAGATCTTTCCGTCTTTTTCGATGACCTCACCGCCGCTTTCATTGTGGCCGGCGAGCATGCCGCCGAGCATCACGAAGTCTGCGCCGCCGCCGAAGGCTTTGGCGATATCTCCCGGACGAGTGCAGCCGCCGTCGGAGCAGATGAGGCCTCCCAGACCGTGAGCTGCGTCTGCGCATTCAATGATGGCGGAGAGCTGGGGATAACCGACGCCGGTCATCTTGCGAGTGGTGCAAACCGAACCCGGGCCGATGCCGACTTTAACGATATCAGCGCCCGCCAGGATCAATTCTTCCGTCATGTCGCCGGTGACGACGTTGCCGGCCATGATGGCAAGGTGCGGGAATTCTTCTCTGATTTTGGAGACGAAATCGACGAAAATCTCCGTGTAGCCGTTGGCGACGTCGATACAGAGGTACTCGATAGCCCCTGGCGCACGTTCCATGACTGCTTTGAATTTCTTCAAATCGTTGTCCGTGATGCCCATGGAATAGAAGGCAGTGGACTTGCGTTTGAGACCATTGAAATAGGCGACATACTCGTCCTCAGAGTAATGTTTGTGGAGCGCCACGGAAAGATCGTATTTTCCCAGGGCCTCAGCCATTTCAAAGGTTCCGGTGGTGTCCATGTTGGCAGCAATGATAGGGACGCCGGAGTATTCAACTCTGCTGTTGCGCAGTGTAAAAGGTCGGATTAAATCGACATTGGAGCGGCTCGAAAGCGTTGAACGTTTCGGACGAATGAGAACGTCTTTAAAGTCAAGTTTAACTTCGTTTTCAATATGCATCGGAAAAGTCTCAGTCAGGCAGTTTTTAACGACACATTCTCCCACGGAAAGCAAGAATAAAGGCGAAGGACTAACTTAAATAGGTAAAGAAAAGCAAGCGTATTTATCAAGTTGTGAGATCTGCAGGCAAGAAGCCTCTGCACAAGACTTACTCTTTTCGTCAACTGTCCTCAGAAGGATCCCTCGGGGGCGCCTCGTAGAACAGTTGACGGAGAAAGGAAGAGTCTTCGCCTCACTTAGTTAATGTTGAGAAAGTAAGCTCTAGTGTTAGAAGCTGTACTTCAAACCTATCATACTGTAGTCGTGCGTTGTATTTTCGGACGTCATGAGCTGGGTTGGTCCTCAAGTCCGTGTGAGCTTTTGTACCATCGGCAGGTTGCGGGATGTAGACTCGTTCAGTGAACAGAAAATCGTGCACGATTACTTTTTCTTCAGCTCCGCGTTATTCTCGGCTTCCTCAGTCATTTGACCATGACGGTATCAGAAGAAAATAGGCTTCTGTCCTGAGCAGAAGCCTATGGTTAAGAGAATCGTGCTATTGATCAGTGAGGCCGTCTGAGCCAAGCTGAGTGTCGGTGACGAGAATTTCATCAGAGAAAAGTTCTTCGGCACACTGCCGCTTACGAATAAGGACAGCCCTGTTTCCGTCGACTAAGACCTCGGCCGGCAGACAGCGTGAATTGTAGTTGGAGGCCATAGACATCCCGTAGGCTCCTGCGCTTAATAGTGCCATGAGGTCTCCCTCCTGAACATTCAGCAGACGGTCTTTTCCAAGCCAATCGCCGGTTTCACAGACAGGACCGACGACGTAGCAATAAGTTTCTTTTTCTTCCTTTTTGGGTGTGACCGGAACGATTTGCATCCATGCCTGGTAAAGCGTAGGTCGGATCATATCATTCATGCCGCAGTCAACTATGCAGAAGTTTTTCAGCTCGCCCTGTTTCATGTACTGTACAGTCATCAACAGAGCTCCGCTGTTTCCGACCAAAGAGCGGCCGGCTTCAAAGATCATTTCTTTATCGCCGTAACCTCGTTTGACTAGGACCCTGCGTAAGGCGGCCACAAGGACCGTCGGACTTGGAACTGCTTCGTTACTGTACTGAATGCCCAGGCCGCCCCCGAAATCGATATGCTGAAGATCAATCCTGTTCAGGCGAAGCTTGTCGAGAAGGGTGCAAAGCTTTTCGCAGGCATCCACAAAAGGCGCGGTATCCGTAATCTGAGAACCGATGTGGCAGTCAATGCCCACGACCTCAAGTTCAGGACTGCGGGAGGCTTTTAAATAAAGCTCGACAGCCTGATCGTAGGCGATACCGAATTTGTTTTTCTTGAGACCGGTAGAAATGTAGGGGTGCGTCTTAGCGTCCACATCCGGATTGACGCGGAAAGAAACACGAGCCTTCTTACCTTTCTTTTGAGCAACGGCAATGACTCGATCTAATTCGGCCGGAGATTCAATATTGAAGCATTTGATATCGGCGTCGAGCGCGGCTTCAATTTCATGATAAGTCTTGGCGACACCCGAAAAAATCACTTTGCTCGTATCGCATCCGGCGGCTTGAATTCGGCGCAGTTCTCCCTCGGAGACGATATCGAATCCGGCACCCAGTTTCCCGAGAAGTCGAATGATGGAAAGATTCGAATTTGCTTTAACGGCAAAGCACATCAAATGCTTATAGGGCTCCAGAGGCTTTTGATAGCTCTGAAAAGCATTGACGATGGCTTGTTTGGAATAAACGTATAAAGGAGTTCCGAAGCGGGCCGCGAGATCTTTTAACGGGACGTTTTCGCACCAAAGAGTACCGTCCTTCCAGGCGAACTCTCGGTCATTAGGAAGAGAGAGATTCATCTTTGTCTTGAACCCATGAATATGTGTTAGTAAGCCGTCGACATCGGATTATTCGGCGCAGAGCGCAGAGGACTTGTGACGCTGTCGGGCAGCTGCTCAGTTGCGTCTCCCGGATTTTTGTCAGTTCCTTCTGCTGGTAAAGCTTCATCCTGTGCCTTTTGAGCGGCATCAGCGGGAGCGGCACCGACCGTGTCTTCTCCTGTCATTTCGTTGATTTGCTGTCCGATTCGAGAGAGGTACGAATCATTCGGGTTAGGCGGCAGGTACAGAGGACCTTTGATTCCGCAGCCTGTTAAGAGAAGGCACGGAAAGAATAAAATGAGGGAACGTTTCAGCATAATTGACAAATCTACCATGACAAAAAGAGATTTTATCGAGTTATCGGAGAAAACCTTCAACGATATTGAGCAATTAGTTGATGACCAATATCCCGATGTGGATTTTGATCGTGAAGGCAATGTCCTGACTCTGACACTTGAGGATGGCAAAGTCGTTGTGATTAACCGTCAGGAAGCTATGGAAGAGATGTGGCTGGCTTCTCCTTTGGGAGGAATGCATTTTTACTATGACGCCGCCGGTGTTCTCGTGAACTACCGCAAAGGTGAAAAGCCCTTTGCAGAATGTCTGAAAGAAGCGCTGGAGAGCTGAGATGGTTCAGAAGTTTTGGCAGTGCCGCGATCGGAGCATCGATCTGTCCTCTCCAAAAATCATGGGCATCGTCAACGTCACTCCTGATTCATTCAGTGACGGCGGTAAATATTATTCCTCTGCACAAGCGATAGAACATGGTCTTCAGCTGGCAGAGGAGGGCGCTGATATTTTAGATATCGGCGGAGAATCAACTCGCCCGGGAGCGGAAGAAGTAAGCGTTCACTCTGAGTTGGAACGTGTGATCCCTGTGATTGAGGCACTGAGCGCTCGCGGCCTAGTGGTTTCGGTGGATACCAGTAAACCGGAAGTGATGACTGCGGCAGCTCAGGTCGGCGCACAGATTATTAATGATGTTTATGCGCTTCGTCGTGACGGCGCATTAGAAGCTGCAGAGAAGAGCGGATGCGGCGTGTGTCTGATGCACATGCAGGGGGAACCGCGCACAATGCAGAAGAATCCCGTTTACACGGATTTGCTGTCTGAGGTGAAGAGCTTTCTGGCTGAGAGAGCTCGGGCGTTGACGGATCTCGGAGTTTCAGCGGAAAAAATCGTCTTGGATCCGGGATTCGGATTCGGGAAGACGGTGTCACAGAACTTTGAACTGCTTGCAAAGACAGAAGATTTTTTATCATTAGGCTATCCGCTTTTGTACGGCATGAGCCGAAAGTCTTCGCTCGGAGCTGTTACCGGAATTACGAAAGCCGAAGAACGTCTGATTTCTTCGGTGACGGCGCATTTGCTCGCTGTCGAAAGAGGCGCGTCGATTGTACGAGTTCACGACGTTAAGCAAATGAAAGAAGCGCTCACAATATACAAGGCGATGGTTCACTACAAGGATTTGAAATGAGTCGAAAATATTTTGGAACGGACGGAGTTAGAG
Organism: Parasutterella sp.; assembly: GCF_057870745.1. Classification (NCBI taxonomy): domain Bacteria; kingdom Pseudomonadati; phylum Pseudomonadota; class Betaproteobacteria; order Burkholderiales; family Sutterellaceae; genus Parasutterella; species Parasutterella sp. Next base: position 50,996 of record NZ_DBMALT010000018.1, read on the forward strand.
GCAGAGTCGGACAAACTCCGATTACGCCAGAATTTGCCATGCTTTTGGCACAGGCTGCCGGCCGTATTCTTAAGCAGCAGACAACCGACGGGGAGGTCGGAGTTTTTATTGGAAAAGATACCCGCGTCTCGGGTTACATGTTGGAAGCCGCCCTTCAGGCCGGATTCTTAAGCGCCGGCGTAGACGTGATGCTCGGCGGTCCGCTTCCGACACCGGCTGTTGCCTATCTCACAAGAGCACAGAGACTGAGTGCCGGTGTTGTCATCTCCGCCTCTCATAATCCCTTCTATGACAACGGCATTAAGTTTTTCTCGGACAAAGGCACCAAGCTGCCTGATGAAATGGAACTGCAGATTGAAAAAGAAATGGACCGCGGTTTCAGCTGTGTAGACAGCGCTCGTCTCGGAAAAGCTCGCCGTCTTGATGACGCGGCAGGCCGCTATGTCGAATTCTGCAAGAGCACTTTCCCGTCAGATCTGGATTTGAAGGGCTTCAAGATTTATGTGGACTGCGCCAACGGCGCTGCCTACCACATTGCGCCGGATGTCTATCATGAACTCGGTGCGACCGTCGTTTGCGGAGGTAATACACCTGACGGATTCAATATTAATGAAGGTGTCGGCGCAACCCATACGGAAACGCTTCCGGATCGCGTTCAGAAGGCCGGCTGCGATATCGGTATTGCGCTGGACGGAGATGCCGACCGTCTGATCATGGCTGACCGCCATCAGGTCTACAACGGCGATCAGTTGCTTTATCTCATTGCTAAGGATCGTTTGAACCGCGGCGAACTGAAAGGTGTCGTCGGTACACTCATGACGAACTTTGCGATTGAAAAGCAGTTCAAGACGCTCGGCGTTCCGTTCCACCGCGCTAAGGTCGGAGACCGTTATGTTTTAGAAATCATGCTTAAAGAAGGCATTGATTTAGGCGGAGAAGGCTCTGGCCACCTCATTATTTTGGATAAGCAGACCACCGGTGACGGTATTGTTTCTAGTCTCCAAGTTCTGTCTGTGCTCGCTCGCAACCGCTCTACGCTCGAATCCGTTCTTTCTGAAGTTGCTCTGACGCCGCAGGTTTTGATTAACCGCAGATATAAAGCCGGTTACGTTTGGAACGAAGACCAGGCACTGCTTGACGCAATCAAGGCTGTTTCGAAAGAGCTGGAAGGAAAAGGCAGAGTTTTAGTGCGCGCTTCGGGGACGGAACCGTTGGTCCGTGTTATGGTGGAATGCGAAGATATCGGTGAAGCGAAAAAGCACGCTCAGGCATTAGCCGAACTCATTCCGCTCGAAGCTTAAGGAGAGATGATGACGACATCCGTTCTGATCGTAGAAGATGAGCCGTCAATTTTGGAGTTAATTTCTTATACCTGCCGGACTTCCGGAATGGAAGTCCGCAAGGCAGCGAACGTCGCCGAAGCAAAGAAAAATCTTGAAGCGGCCAAACCGGACATCATTCTTTTGGACTGGATGCTTCCGGACTGCGCCGGCCTTGATTGGCTGCGCGAACTTCGGAGCTATCACAGCAACGAGAGTCTGCCAGTCATTATGCTGACTGCGCGCGGACAAGAGGACGACAGGGTTCGAGGTTTAGAAGCGGGAGCGGATGACTATGTGACCAAACCCTTCTCTCCGAGAGAGTTGGTCGCAAGAATTCGTGCCGTCATCCGCCGCAAAGGCGGAGATGCGCTTCCTGATACGCTGCGTGTCGGGCCGCTTGAGATTGATGCCGAGCGGTACGAAGCACGCGTTAACGGCAAACCGCTGCGTCTGTCGGCTGTGGAATTTAAATTTCTTCAGGTTTTTGCCAAGCATCCGGGGCGTGTTTATTCACGCGCCCAGCTCATCGACAAAGTATGGGGCGTCGGTGCGGACATTGACGAAAGAACGGTTGACGTTCACATGCTTCGCCTGCGCAAACAGTTGGCCGGAACAGCCGCGGCTGATTTTATCGAGACAGTTCGGGGCGTCGGATATCGAGCTTCGAATTTAAAGGCCTAAAGGAATCGACTCCGAGGCAAGACTCAGTCGAGGTTAGACACCTCCAGAAACTCAAAGTCCCGCCGACCAAATAGGTCGGCGCCGGCTCCTATCAAATGAAAAATTACTAGTGAACGATAATGTCCCAGGCGTCTAGATAGCACCACGATCTTCGCCAAGTTAAGGGCAGCGGGGACAGCTTTCAAAATAGTAGTTTCATTCAATTGGTGCGGCGGATGCTAGCGAGATCTTTAACAACTGATTAGCCGCCAAACGTAGAAGTGAGGGGCTCCAAAGCGATTCTTCCGAATCTCAACGGCATCTTAAGTGCCACAATAAAGTTTTCCACAACTTAAAAAGGAGCCCCTCATGACTAATAATATTCAATTTTCATCTGTTTGTGGTATCGACATTGCAAAGTCTGTAATGCAAGTCTACAGAGTTACTTCCGACGGCGTTGTTTCTAATAAAGCTGTTAAACGAGCCGATTTTCTAAATGAATTTAGAAACACTCCGCCCGCTCTGATCGGAATGGAAGCCTGCGGTGGCTCACAACATTGGGCACGTGAGCTGCAAAGTCTTGGCCACACGGTTCGTCTTATGCCCCCAAAGTTGGTAAAGCCGTACGTAACGGGGTTAAAGAATGACAAAAACGATGCACGCGGTATCTATACAGCTCTCGAGATGGGTGTGCGTGAGGTACCGGTCAAATCTGCAGCGATCCGTGACCTGGCGCTGCTGCAAACGATGAGAACGAAGCGCCAAAGAGAAAAAGTCGAAAAATTAACCACATCAGAGGCATCTTGTCTGGGTACGGGTTGATTATGGGGAAAAGCGTAAATGCATTCTTAGCAAAGGCCGGATCCTTAATTGTTGAGTTAAAGGAACGAGCTGACGTAAGCCCATTTATAGTTTCTGAGCTGAATGCTCTTTTCCCAAAAGTTAAAGAGGCGATGGCAAAAATCAAAGAATTGGAAACGAATATTGAGTCCATCGCAAAGACTCTCAAGCACTACGACCTATTCCAATCTGCGCTGGGAGTTGGACCGATAACGGCAGCGACAATGTTGGTTTTGCTTTGTAATCCGGAAGTTTTTAAGAACGGAAGAGAATTTGCCGCGTATATAGGTTTGGCTCCAAAAAGCTCCGGAAGCGACGGTAAAAACTTTGTTACTCACATTCCCAAGAAATATGAATGTAACAATGAGGTCAGAACTCTTCTAGTTCAATGTGCTCATGCCATCTGTAGGAGCAAGCACAAATCCGACAGGGTTTCTTCAATCTTAGCGAGAAAGCCAAAAAAGGTGGTCATTATTGCCGTTGCAAATAAGCTTGCCAGACAATTATGGATTATGGCTAAGAAAGGAGAGAAGTTTGAAAGACGCTTCATCTTGGCCGCCGCTCAATGAACTTATGGTGCGGGAAAGTGGGCCGAATAAGAACACAGCAGCTATCTGCATCGTCGATAACCGAAAATCCAAAATACAAGCGGATGAAATGCACAAGTAAAATATCAGAACCCCTCTTAGTTATTTAAGTTTAAGAGGTCGAGGAAAGATTTGTCTGGAAAAAGTTGGCGCACATGTGTTATTACTGTTGTCCAGAAAGGTTCGGAAAGACCTGATAATGTTTGTAACTCAACTGGTTAACTCCAGTATGAATCGCCCTAAAAGGATCCGAAATCGAACTCTTCGGTTGGCAAAAAAGTGTCGAATAAGAATATGGAAGCAGCCATTCGCACTGGACAAAAACTTTCACTTGACAAGCCTGGGACATAAGAAACTAGTAAAAAGACTGAAACATGACTGATAAAAACCATACCAAGTTTGAAGAGAAAGAGCTCCGGTTCCGTCAGACGCTCAGTGCGCTTCCTGATGGTGTCGTGCTCTTGAGAAAGGACTTGGTGATTCAATGGATGAACCGCATCGCAGAACGAGATCTTTCGCTGGATCCCGAAAAGGACGTCGGCAAGAAGCTGACGGATGTGTTTACGAATCCGGAATTTATTCAGCACATTCAGTCTGAACGCTGGAAAGCTCGTCAGCTTATCGATCTGCCCGACGGACGAGTTTTAGAAGTTCGCGTGATTTCTGCCGGTAAAAAATACACAGTCGTCGTGACGCGAGACATAACCGAATCCAAACGAATTGACGACTTCCGACGAGATTTCGTCGGAAACGTTTCTCACGAACTGCGGACACCGCTGACAGTAATTCAAGGTTTTTTGGAACTGGCAACAGAAAATCCGAACCTTAATGAAGAGGATCGTCTGCACTGGGAAATGATGCTGGAGCAGGCGGAGAGGATGCGCGCACTGGTGGATGACCTCCTGGCTCTGTCTCGATTGGAGCAGGATGCGGCGCCGGCATCACGCGAGCTCATCGATGTCGATGAAATTTTGGAAGAGGCAGCTGCCGAAGGACGCATGATTTCGGGCGGCGCGCATGAAATCAAGATTGCTAAAGTAGCATCGGAAGGGATTCTCGGCGACTTTAAGGATATGCGAAGCGCAGTTACCAATCTCGTGACAAATGCTGTTCGCTACACACCGAAGGACGGCAAGATTGAGCTTTCTTGGGAAGTGAAAGACGATCACGGGATTTTGTCGGTTAAGGACAACGGGATCGGTATCGCACCGGAGCATATTCCACGTGTGACCGAGCGTTTTTATCGCGTGGATAAATCGCGATCCAGAGAGACAGGTGGAACCGGCCTCGGACTTGCCATCGTGAAGCATGTTTTGTTCCGTCACCAGGCTCAGCTCCAGATCGAGTCTGAACTCGGGAAGGGTTCGACTTTCAAGATCATTATTTCTAAAGCTCGGTTAGCGCCCCCGATCAACAGCAAAGACCTTCTTTCAGGCACGGTGCCGGAAAGCTCACCGGTCATAGGCGTCTGATGGTCTGATGAGGTTGTCGGCTTAAGAACGAATCTCACAGTGCGGACTAGGAATTGATGGGATTCGACGATCTTTGGAAGTGAGACCAGCAAAAAAGCAGTCGGATGCGGTGTGTTAAGCAAACGCGACTTTGAGAGCATTTTCCAACACGACTTTGAGAGCGGTTAGCAACTCAACAGTGAGATCTATTTCCAACGCAATTTTGATAGTCCATACCAACGCAAATTTGAGATCGATCGCCAACGCAATTTTGGGTACACTCGTCGATTTATGAAGGAGAAACATGGTCAAAAAAATCGG
>NZ_DBMALT010000019.1:0-55643 GCF_057870745.1 Parasutterella sp.
TGCATCACTGCAGACACCTTGGGGTTCGCTAGTCTTTCCCACTAGCGGGCAGACTCGGGACTTTCACCCTATAGAGAATGCTCATGCCGAGCACACCAAAAGCAAAACCCGCCGTTGAGGCAGGTTTTGCGTTTTCGAAAGGACCTTAACTAAAGCTCCAAAGCTTCCAAAACGGCCTTTTCAAATTCAGCGCAGAAGACGGGATCCCGCAGCTTAAAGCTTTCGATCAGGAAGACGTCCTCCGCCCTTTCTCCCAGCGTCGTGATTCGGGCTGTCACAAGATTGATTCCGTACTGCACAAAGACTCGCGCGATGGATGCCAAAAGGCCGAGCCGGTCGGTTGTGACGATCGAAAGCATGTATTGCTTTCCGGCGACATCCGGCCGTAATGAAGCCTGCGGTGAGATTGGGAAGAGCTTGGATTGACGTGAAGGGCGTCCGCGAAGAGGGGGCGGAAGTTTTTCTGCCAAATCCAGTTTTTCCGCGAGTATTTCTTGGAAACGAGCGAACTCTTGTTCGAAGTTGGGGTCTGAGCCGTCGTCAACGACGATGAAGGAGTCGACAACGCGCCCATCTCGTCCCGTGTGGATACGTGCTTCAGCAATGGACAGACCGTATTGCTGTAGATTAGAAACGATACGGGCAAAAAGTTCGGGGCGGTCCTGCGTCAGGATAAGAATTTCGTGCGCGTGTTCCATGCCGCGTAGCGGTCGGGATGCCACAAATGACTTCGAAGAATCGAGATGCGGCAGCAATACCTTGGCATGCCAAACGATATTCCGCACCGAGTGCTTCATGAAGTACGCAACGTCAAAGTTATCCCAGAACTTATTGATCTGGTCCCTCTGCTCCGATGTAAAACGCGTCATGCGCAGAGCATCTTTACGGCGCCGGGAAACCAATAAATCTCGATCAATGCCTTTCCCTTTAAGGAATCTGGCGGTCGAATAAAACAAATCTTCAAGAAGCTGGGCTTTCCAGGCGTTCCAGATTTTTGGTCCCGTCGCCCGGATGTCGCAAACGGTGAGCAGATAAAGGCCGACGAGGCGTTCCATCGTTCCGACTTTCTTGGCGAAGTTTTCAACAACCTCCGGATCAGAAATGTCTTGTTTCTGGGCCACCATGCTCATGGTCAGGTGTTCACGAACAAGAAACTCGATGTAGTCAGCGTCCTCACCGGTGATTTCAAAGTCGCGGCACATTTGCCGAACGATTTCCGCCCCGATTTTGCTGTGGTCTCCGCCTCGGCCTTTGCCGATGTCATGGTAGAGAAGGGCAAGAACCAAACGCCAGCTTCCTTTCATTGCCATCATGAGCTCGGTGCAAAGCGGCAGCTCGTGGGCGTTTTCACTGTGTGTGAAGTTTCTGAGATAACGAATCGCAAGGAGCGTGTGCTGATCCACCGTATAGGCATGGAATAAATCATGCTGCATTTGACCGACGATTCGGTTGAAACGGGGCAGCAGTTTTCCGAGCACGCCCCAGCGATTCATTTCTTCCAGTGCATGCCAAACGCCTCGGCGCCCTTGGATAATCTTCAAAAATGTCTGACGGTTGACGGGATTTTCAGCCCATTCTTTGTTCATCAGAGAATGAGCTTCAAATAAGGCACGGTAAAGCCGTGAAGACTTCATCGGAATGTCCGGATGACGTTCCTGAATTAAAAAGGCCTCGAGAATTCTCTCAGGGTCCTTAACGAAGACGTCCGGAGACGCAAGGCCGAGCACGTCACCCTGCCGTACAAAACCGCTGCAAATGGGTTCGCCGGTTTGTTCAGGTTCTTTGGAGTAGCGCTCTTTAATGGCCTGAAGAATGATGGAATTGAGCTGCCCGATGGTTTTTGCATTGACATAGAAGTGCTGCATCATCACTTCACTAGGACGCCTGCCGACAGTCCCGACAATGCCTAGCGCTTTAGCCAGCGGTTCCTGAATTTCGAAAATTAATCGATCCTCATGGCGGTTAGTGAGCAGATGCATATGGATCCGCAGCCGGTAAAGGCTTTTCGTAACGGATTCCAAAAGTTCGCATTCTCGGCGAGTGATCAAACCCTTTTCAAAGACTTCCTGCCAAGTGTTGCCAAGACGGGCCGCCCTAAGCACCCAGATCAAAATATTTAGATCTCGAAGGCCGCCCGGGGCTTCTTTAATGTTCGGTTCCAGGGCATAAGAGGACTCGTGGTACTTCAAATGCCGCTGCTGCTGTTCGATGAATTTTGCCCGATAGAACTTTTTAAGATTCAGACTCCTTTCCATCGTATCGGAGTAGGTCTTAAAGAGTTCTGCGTTCCCCGAGATGAGCCGGGATTCGAGCATCGCGGTCTGTGCAGTGATGTCGATTTCTGCCTGTTCAAGACACTCTTCGATTTTCCGAACAGAGTAGCCGACGGTCAAACCAAGCGACCATAGATTGCCGATAACTTCCGAGATTGTTTTTAAGTCTTTATCTTTGACATCATCGGGCAGGAGAAAGAGCAGGTCCAAATCGGAGAAAGGGAACTGCTGCTCTCTGCCGTAACCGCCGACTGCGACGACGGCAACCGCTTCAGACAGACCGTTGAGTTTGAGAATCTCCAAAACTGCCTCATCGGCAGCCTTGGAGTGCGCAGAAAGATAGGCATCGGCGTCAACGTCCGCCAAAAACTTCTTTGCTAAAACTTCTCGCTGATCTTTAAACTTTTTGACGATTTTGTTGATTTCCATAGCCTTTGGATTCTTTCTTTATTAATTTAGGCAGAAGGTTTTACCCACGAGGGAGCAGGCGGGCATTTCGGCGATACCGTCAGAACTTCGTATCCGGTTTCAGTGACGAGAATCGTATGTTCCCACTGAGCGGAAAGGCTTCTGTCTTTGGTTACGGCGGTCCAGCCGTTCGGAAGGATGCGAAGTTCTTTCCTTCCGGCGTTGATCATCGGTTCGATCGTGAAGATCATGCCGGGCTTCATGACAGCACCGGTGCCGAGCTTGCCGTAATGGCAGACCTGAGGATCCTCGTGGAAGCCGACACCGACTCCGTGACCGCAGAATTCACGCACGACGCTGCAGCCCTGAGGCTCGACAAAATGCTGAATTGCATTGCCGATATCTCCGAAATGGGCGCCGGGACGCACGATTTCAATGCCTTTCCACATGGAGTCGAAAGTGACATTGATGAGGTGTTTAGCAGCAACGGAAATATGGCCGACGGAATACATGCGGCTGGTGTCGCCGTAATAACCGTTTTTAATGACGGTCACGTCAATATTTAAGATGTCGCCGTTTTTGAGCACCTTCTCATTCGGAATACCGTGGCAGATCTGATGATTGACGGAAATGCAGGTAGCTTTCGGATAAGGATTGGTACCGTCCGGGTCGTAGTTAAGACAAGCGGACTTGTCTTTGAGGACATCTTCGGTATATCTGAGCATCAAATCATCGAGGTACTCGGTGGTGACGCCGGCTGTAACAAACGGTTCAATGTAGTCGAGAACCAAAGCCGCATCGCGGCAGGCAGCCCGGATGCCTTCGATTTGTTCCGGGGTCTTAATAAGGATATTGTCAAACATTGATTAAATCTGACTCGAAAAAGTTTTTGAATGCGGCAATTTTAGTGGATTCACCGTTAAGCGGTGTCCTTCCAGCCTTATATAGGTCAACCGGAAGAAAGGTGACAATCAGTCTTCAAATCCTCGCCAAAACAAGGTTTCATTTGATTTATCCCAAATAGAAAATCTAAAAGGTTGTAACGCCTCTTTTCAAACGCTTAACTCTTTGAAAAAGCATGATAGAATTCCGCCCCGATCCGAACGGAAACGTTTGGACTTTTTTGTTAAATAGCGCAGTCTCACAACAGGGTTCCATTCGGAAAACGTGAGGCTGTTGGAATTAAACCCTAAAGGAATTAAAGATATGTCATCTCTGAGCATGCGTGAACTGCTCGAAGCCGGTGCACACTTCGGTCACCAGACTCGTTTTTGGAGCCCCAAAATGTCTCAGTACATTTTCGGCTCTCGTAACAAGATTCACATCATCAACCTCGAAAAGACTGTTGCTAAGTTCGACGAAGCTGCCAAGTTCTTAACAAACCTGGCTGCTCAGAAGGGCACCATCCTTTTCGTCGGCACAAAGCGCACTTCCCGCGACGCCATCGTTGCTGAAGCCAAACGCGCCGGGATGCCTTATGTTGATCAGCGCTGGCTGGGCGGTATGCTCACCAACTTCAAGACGGTTAAGGTTTCCCTGAAGCGTCTTAAAGAAATGGAACAGAAAGTTGCCGACGGCGCTCTTGAAAAGATGACCAAAAAAGAAGCTCTCGACTTCACTCGTGAACTCGAAAAGCTGAACAAAGCTATGGGCGGCATCAAAGAAATGAACGGTCTGCCCGACGCTCTGGTCGTTGTTGACGTTGGCTACCACAAGATTGCTATTCAGGAAGCTAACAAGCTTGGTATTCCTGTTGTCGGTATCGTTGATACGAACCACAATCCTGCCGGTGTTGACTATGTCATCCCGGGTAACGACGACAGCGCCCGCGCTGTTGCTCTTTACGCTAAAGGATTTGCTGATGCAATTCTTGAAGGCAAGAACAAGAACCTTGAAGACACTGTCAAGGCTGCTAAAGACTCCGACTTCGTTGAAGAAGCCGCTGTCGAAGAAAAAGCTGAGTAATTCGCCTCTTCTTGTCTGAAGTACCAAGGGAAGGGGCGTTCGCGCCCCTTTCTTTTTAAACCAATTATTTTTTAAGGATAAAACAATGGCTGTTATCACTGCCGCAATGGTTAAAGAACTTCGTGTTAAAACCGACGCTCCGATGATGGAATGCAAAAAGGCTTTGACAGAAGCTGACGGCAACATGGAGCAGGCTGAAGAAATTCTTCGCGTTAAGCTCGGCAACAAGGCCACTAAGGCTGCCAGCCGCATTACCGCTGACGGCGTTGTCGCTATCTACATCGACGAACCGGGCAAGATCGGCGCTATCGTTGAACTGAACTCCGAAACCGACTTCGTTGCTAAGAATGCCGACTTCATCGCTTTCGCCAACGACATCGCTAAGCTCGTCGCCGAAAACAAACCGGCTGACGTTGCTGCTCTTTCCGCTCTTCCGCTCAACGGCTCTACCGTTGACGAAGTTCGTAAAGGCCTGATCGGCAAGATCGGTGAAAACATCTCCATCCGCCGCTTCCAGATCATTGAAGGCAAAGGCAAGCTCTCCACATACATCCACGGCGGCGCCAAGATCGGCGTTATCGTTGACGTGGTCGGCGGCAACGACGAAGTTGCTCACGACGTGGCTATGCACATCGCTGCTTCCAAGCCGAAGGCTCTCGACAAAGACGGCGTTGATCAGAACCTGATCGAAACAGAACGCCGCGTTGCGATCGAAAAAGCTCGCGAAAACGGCAAACCGGAACACCTGATCGAGAAGATCGCCGAAGGTTCCGTTAACAAGTTCCTCAAGGAAGTCACACTTCTTTCTCAGCCGTTCGTTAAGGATGACTCTAAGAGCGTCGGCGAACTCCTGAAGAGCAATGGTGCTACAGTATCTGCATTTGCGCTGTTTGTTGTCGGTGAAGGTCTTGAAAAACGCAACGACGACTTCGCTGCCGAAGTTGCTGCTCAGGCTGCTGCCGCACGTGCCTAATTGTTGAACTTTTTTCGGAGTAAACGATGAGTAAGTCTGAAACGCCTAAAACCAAACGAATTCTGCTGAAACTCTCCGGCGAAGCCCTTATGGGGGACAACGCCTTCGGCATCAGCCGTGATACCCTCAAGAGTATCGTTGGTGAAATTAAAGAAGTAGTTGACTTAGGCGTTCAGCTTGCGATCGTGGTCGGCGGCGGCAATATCTTCCGCGGAGTCGCACTCGGCTCCACTGGTATGGATCGTGCCACCGGCGACTATATGGGCATGCTGGCTACCTGCATGAACGCAATGGCCCTCCAGGATGCACTGAGAAACGCCGGTGTTGAAGCCCGTGTTCAGTGCGCTCTGGATATCGACCAGGTTGCCGAGCCGTATATTCGCGGCAAAGCCTTGAGCCACCTGAAGAAAGGCCGGGTTGTGATTTTTGCTGCCGGTACCGGTAATCCGTTCTTCACAACGGATACTGCCGCGGCGCTGAGAAGTGCTGAAATCGGAGCCGATATGGTTCTGAAAGCCACTCAGGTTGACGGTGTCTTTACCGCTGATCCCAAGAAAGATCCCAGCGCAAAAATGTATAAGTCTCTGACTTTTGACGAAGCCATTCAGAAGAAGCTCAAGATTCTGGACGCTACAGCTTTTACGCTCTGCCGCGATCAAGGCATGCCGATTAGAGTCTTCAACCTTCATAAGCCCGGTGCGCTCAAGCGCGTTGTGCTTGGTGAAGACGAGGGCACGCTCGTTCACGTTTAACCGAGAAAAAACGGATACAAAAAGCTCCGGACCTGCATCAGCGGATCCGGAGCTTCTTTCTTGATCGATGAATTACCTTTCTGCTTTTTCACGTTCGCAGGATTTTTCGGCTTCTTCTTTCTTAAGTTTGTTCTCTGCGTGAATCTTGTCCCGCAGTTCATCACTCTTTTGTTCCTGATCTTTCAGAATTGCGCCGAACATTTTTTCAATTTTTGCCATAGTTCAAACTCCTTATCAGATGTTTTGAGCTTAAGCGCGTTTAGCCGAAGAGCCTATTAAACCAACTCGAATCGAGCGGTTTGAGGCTTTTGCGCTCCGTGGTAAACTCAACAAATTAATAAAGGCTGTCACTGCCGCCGCTGTTTTATTTCGGCGGATTTGACCGCGTCCGTGATTTTCTGCTCACCGGCGTGCGACTAAGTTTTGTGACTTGCAGCCGAGAAATCTGCAGAGATTGGAAATTGACATGACAACTAAAGACATCTATTCACAGTCCGAACACCATATGAAGCGTTCCGTTGAGACGCTCAAAGAAAACCTGATGAAGATCCGTACGGGTCGCGCTCATACCGGTTTGCTCGAACACATCACCGTCGATTACTACGGCTGCCCGACCCCGATTTCTCAGGTGGCCCAGCTCGGTTTGGCCGACGCCAGAACTATCACCGTTCAGCCTTGGGAAAAGAAAATGGTTGCCGTGGTTGAAAAAGCAATCCGCAACTCCGATCTTGGTCTGAATCCGGCGACTTCCGGCGAAATCATTCGCGTTCCGATGCCCCCTCTGACCGAAGAACGCCGTCGTGACTTAACGAAGGTTGTTCGTTCTGAAGGCGAAGAAACTAAGGTAGCCATCCGCAATCTGCGCCGCGATGCAAACAACAAGGTTGCTGCGCTCGTGAAGGAAAAAGAAATTTCCGAAGACGACGAACGCCGCTCCAACACAGAAATTCAGAAACTCACCGATAAGTACATCGGTGAAGTCGACAAGCTGATTGCCGAAAAAGAAAAGGAAATCATGACCGTTTAATCGGTTTAAATCCTATGACAAGTCAGGAATTGACTGCAAAGCCACGTGAAAGGGTGCCCCGTCACGTGGCTATTGTTATGGATGGCAACGGAAGATGGGCCAAGGCTCGAAAACTTCCTCGTCTTATGGGCCATCAAAAAGGGGTAGAGTCCGTTCGCACAGCGATCCAGGCCGCAGCTAAGGCAGGCGTGCAGCACTTGACGCTTTTTGCTTTTTCCAGTGAAAACTGGAACCGGCCGGCAGACGAGGTTAAAGGGTTGATGAAGCTTTTTCTCGTCAGCCTGCGCAGAGAGATTGCAGCCCTAAACAAAGCCAATGTACGGGTTCGTCTTGTCGGCGATCTGACTGCTTTTTCTGAAGAACTTCAGAAGCAAATCGCCGATTCAATGAAGATCACGGAAAACAATACCGGTCTGACACTGAACGTCTGCGTGAATTACGGAGGGCGTTGGGAAATTCTTGAGGCGGCAAAAAGATCTCGTGATATTCCGCTCGAAGAACTGACGGAACAAAAATTTGCTTCGCTGCTTCCTTTGGCGGATTCCGGCGATGTGGATTTGTTTATCCGTACGAGCGGGGAAGAGCGGATCAGCAATTTTATGCTGTGGCAGCTTGCTTACGCAGAGCTGTATTTCACAAAAATTTTATGGCCCGATTTCACCGAGAACGAGTTTTTAAATGCGCTAAATTGGTACTCTAATAGAGAACGTAGATTTGGTAAGACTTCCGAACAAATTCAACAGGAAGCGAAAAAGGAATAGTTCATGCTGCTTCAAAGAGTCATAACAGCCGTTGTGTTGTTAATTATCATCATCGGCGCGCTTTTAATTTCTCCTCTGGCTTTCACGGCGGTTGCTGCGATTGCCATCGGATGCTGCTTCTGGGAGTGGCTCCGTATTTGTAAATGGAATAACGGAGTTGCGATGGTTTGCGGCGTTTTGCTTGCGGCCTTCCTCTTCTTCTTAGAGTACGTTTCTCCGGCCGCGCTTCAAACCGTTCAGTCCGGCAACGGACTCATGATTATCACGGCTGCGGCGACTGTGCTTTGGGCTGTTATCACGGCGGTTCTTTTTACCCGCCGCGTCTCTGGCTGGATGGTGCCGGAAGGAATCGGTGCTGTTTTGGCCTGGATCTTTGTTCCGGCTGCCTGGTTCTCGCTCATGTATCTTTTCCGTGAGAAGGGCACGATCTACATGCTCTCTGTACTGGCGATCGTATGGGTGGCTGACATCATGGCTTACTTCGGCGGCCGCTGCTTCGGCGGACCTAAGATGGCAGAAGGCATCAGTCCTAAAAAGACTTGGTCAGGCGCACTGACGGCATTCGTGAGTGTTCTTGCACTTTCTTATGTTCTTTACTGGGCGCAGTCGTCTTTCCCGCTTTGGACGAATGCTTTAATTGCACATTTAACCGGCTGGGCTTCGGCCTTGATCATTATCATCGTTGTGCTGTTCTCTATTGCCGGCGATTTATTTGAAAGTGCCCTCAAGCGTTCCGCCGGTATTAAAGATTCAAGCAATCTTCTTCCGGGACACGGCGGTTTTTATGATCGCCTGGACGCCCAGATGAGCGTACTTCCTCTTACGGTCTTTATTCTTCTCTTCCTCCAAGGTTTCTAATTTTCAGTCATGGAAAGCATTGCGATCCTCGGTGCCACCGGCTCGATCGGTAAAAGTTCATTAGATGTTATCTCCCGTTATCCGGATCGGTTTTCCGTTTACGCGGTGACGGCTAATTCGAGCGTTAAAAAACTCGCACAGGCAGCAAAAGAGAGCGGAGCAAAAGTTGCTGTTATTGCAGACAAGGAATTCCTTGAGGCTCTGCGGGAAGAACTTAAGGCCGTCGGCAGTGAAGCAGAAGCCCGAGCCGGATCAAAAGCAATCGATGAAATTGCATCAAGTCCCGAAGTTGATATCGTCATCGGAGCCATCGTCGGCGCGGCCGGAATTTCTTCGACGTTCAAAGCGGCAGAAGCAGGTAAAAAGCTTCTGCTCGCAAATAAGGAGAGCGTCGTCTGCGGCGGCAGGATCCTGATGGACACGATCAAGGCCTCCGGCGCTGTTCTCATGCCGGTAGACAGCGAACACAATGCTGTCTTCCAGTGTCTCGTAGGTGCTACCAAAAAAGCGCGATGCGAAGCGAATATTATTCTGACTTGCTCCGGCGGCCCATTCCGTGAAAGACAAGATCTTTCCGCCGTCACGGTCGAGGAAGCCACGCATCATCCGAATTGGTCGATGGGTAAGAAAATTACGGTCGATTCCGCAACTTTGATGAACAAAGGGCTTGAGGTTATCGAGGCCCGCTGGCTTTTCGACTTTGAGCCTGAACGCATTCAAGTTGTCGTCCATCCCCAGAGCGTCATTCACTCGATGGTCCAATACGGCGACGGTGTCGTCATCGCTCAGATGGGCGCTCCCGACATGAGAAACACGATTGCTTACTCTTTAGGCTTCCCGGAAAGATTGGACGCCGGAGTAAAGCCATTAAACTTCTCCAAAATCAAAACGTTAACCTTTGAAGCACCGGACTTAAAACGTTTTCCCCAGCTCGGCTACGCTTATGATGCATTGAAGCTGGGCGGAGCTGCTTCGATCGTCTTGAACGCGGCCAACGAGATCGGCGTCGAGGCGTTTATTCAAGGCAAGATCGGCTTTACCGACATTGCACGCCTGTGTCATGCAATGATGTACGGTTTCCAGCCGCCGACTCCGACCAACTTGGAAGAGATTCTGGAAACGGATAAAGAAGCCAGAAAACTGGCTCAGTCTTGGGTCGAAGGTTTTTGCGACAAACTGGAGAACTAACCTTGACATTGTTGACGACCATTGCTGCCTTTGCGGTAACGATCGGTATTTTGATTACCTTTCATGAGCTCGGGCATTATTTAGTCGCCAGACTTTGCGGCGTAAAAATTCTGAGATTTTCTCTCGGCTTCGGAAAACCGATTTTTATCTATAAACGCAAGAACGATCCTGACGCAACCGAGTGGGCGGTGAGTGCACTGCCTTTAGGCGGATACGTCAGGATGCTTGATGCGAGAGACCCTGCCTGTCTGCCTATTAAACCGGAAGATAAAAACCGTGAATTCGGGGCCAAGAATGTATGGCAGCGATTCGCCATCGTTGCTGCAGGTCCATTTGCCAATCTTCTGCTCGCCGTCCTGCTTTACGCTTCCATCTTCATGATCGGCAGCACGCAGCCGACGCCGGTTGTTGCTGAGCCTCCCGCCGGTACGCCGGCCGCCATGGCTGGACTCCATGCCGGCGACAAGATTCTGAAAGTCGGCGATTCCGAAATTAAAACTTTTACGGATCTCCGTATGGAGATGCTGAATAAGTTCGGAAGTACGACGGATATTTTGGTTCACAGTCCCAACGGCAGCGAAGTAACGAAAGAAATTGACCTCACGAAGATGAGTCTGGACCCGAAAGCAAAAGATGCCGATCCTTTTGATGAGGTCGGTCTTCATTTGAATATGGGCCATCCGTTTATCTCATCTTTTGTTGAGAACTCTGCCGCGCAGCGCGACGGAATCAAAATCGGCGACCATATTTATCGCGTCGGTAATGTTCCGGTTAAGATGCCGAAAGATTTTGTCAGTGAAATCAAAAAATATCCCGGGAAACCCGTCACATTACTCGTCGGAGACGAAAACGGTCCGACACACACTCTGGAAGTTACACCGGCAGCCGCTATGGACGAACAGGGTAATGAAATCGGCCGCATCGGCGCAGCGATCGGGGTAGATTTTCCGCACACTCAGGTTTCTTATGGCCTCCTAAAGAGTCTGGCCGAGGGTGTGAAGAAGACGTGGGATACCGCGGCGATGTCTGTTCGAATGATCGGAAAGATGTTCACCGGTGATGTCTCTATCAGCAACATCTCCGGTCCGGTGACGATTGCCGACTATGCCGGCCAGACTGCTCAGCTGGGTATTCTTCCTTTTATTTCGTTTTTAGCGTTGGTTTCCATCAGCTTGGGAATTTTGAACTTGTTACCGATTCCCATGTTGGACGGCGGCCATCTCCTGTATTATTCTCTCGAAATAGTGACTGGTAAGCCGGTTTCTGAGGCTGTACAAGCGTCTGCACAAAAGATTGGCATCGCAGCTCTCTTTGGTTTGACTATACTTGCACTATTTAATGATTTGACGAGACTTTTGCCGTGATTTCAATCACGCAGGGTCATTTTTTAATTTATAGAATATGCCTCATCCTAAGAAGATAGCGCTAGCTTGCGCTTTAGCTTTGGCAGCGACGACCGTGCTTGCACAGGGTCATGTGATTAAAGACATTCGACTCGAGGGCATTTCCCGTACGGAAGCGGGTACTGTATTTTCGCATCTGCCGATCCGAGTGGGAGACACGTATTCTCCGGAGCTGGGCGCTGAATCACTGCGTTCTCTGTATGCCTCCGGAATGTTCCAAGACGTTCAGCTCGACATGGACGGCAACGTCCTGGTTGTTCGAGTTCAGGAACGTCCGACGGTCGCAAACATTCACACTACCGGTATTTCCGAGTTTGATGCCAAAGGTGTTGAAAAATCTCTCCGTGATGTGGGCTTAGCCGAAGGCTTTATTTTTGACCGTGCGGTGTTAGACCGTGCCGTTCAAGAATTAAGACGCCAATATCTCTCGCGCGGCCGTTACTCCGCAGATGTCAAAGTCACTGTGACGCCGGTCGAACGCAACCGCGTCCGCATCAACATCGACGTTGATGAAGGTCCTGCTGCAAAGATTCAGCAAATCCGTTTTGTCGGCAACAAAGTTTATGACGAAGGCGATCTTCGCGACGAAATGCAGCTCGGTACCCCGAACTGGTTCTCTTGGTATACCAAACGCGACCAGTACTCTCGAGAGAAGCTCACTGCCGACTTAGAGGCAATTCGCGCTCTGTACAACAACAACGGTTACCTCGACTTCAAGATTGACTCGACACAAGTATCTGTCAGTCCCGATAAGTCAGAGATTTTTGTCACCATCAATATTGATGAAGGCAAAAAGTACACAATCAAAGATATCCGCTTAACCGGTGACATGCTCGGCCTTGAGCCCGAGTTTGAAGATCTTGTGGATATCAAGCCGGGTTCCGTCTACAACGCTTCCGAAGTAAATGGTCTGGCAAAGAAATTTACGGATCGTCTTTCCGCTTTGGGCTACGCGTTTGCAAGAGCAATCCCGAATCCGGTCGTTGATCCGGAAAATCCGGATGAAGTTAGTGTCGTATACACGATTGACCCCGGCCGCCGAGTTTATGTTCGTAAAGTGAACATTACCGGCAACACGCGTACTCAGGACGAAGTCATTCGTCGTGAAGTTCGTCAGTATGAAGCGAGCTGGTTTGACAGCGATAAAGTTGCCGTTTCTCGTGACCGTATCGACCGTCTCGGTTTCTTTGAAACTGTTACTGCGGAACCCGAACCCGTACCCGGTTCTCCGGACGAAGTTGATTTGGCCGTTAACGTGAAAGAACGTCCGACCGGCAACATCTCGATCGGTGCCGGCTACTCCACCTCCGAAGGTATTGTTCTTTCCGGCGGTTTCTCGCAGAACAACGTTTTCGGTACCGGTAATTCTCTATCTCTTGAAGTCAATACGTCTAAGAGCTCTAGAACTTATGCTGCCAGCTTCACGCAGCCTTACATCACGACTTCGGGTATTAGCCAGTCCTTCGAAATTTACGATCGTAAGCTCGACTTGGACGAACTCGAAATTACCGATGACGTTAAGTACGAAACGTACGGCGCCGGCGTAACTTACGGTGTGCCGATTACGGAAAACGACCAGATCTTCCTCGGCGGTAAGTTTGAAATGACCGATGTGACCGTCGGCTCCGGTGCTCCGCGCCGCTACGTCGACTATGTCAACGATTACGGTAAGAAGCCGAAGAGCATTGCAGCGACGATCGGCTGGTCTCGTGATACCCGAGACAACATTCTGGCTCCGACACGCGGCCGCTACCAGAGATTGTTCGGTGAAATCTCTCTGCCGGTCCTTGATCTGAAGTACTACCGTGCAACTTATCAGTTCCAGCAGTTCGTCCCTGTCACGAAATCCATTACTTTCGCCTTTAACACAGAGCTTGGTTATGGTGATGGTTATGCAGGTAAACAGTACCCGTTCTTCAAGAACTTCTACGGCGGCGGTATCGGATCGGTCCGCGGCTACGATACTTCTTCTCTTGGCCCGCGTGATACCGACGGCGATGCTTCTGGCGGTAACCGTAAACTTAATTTCTCTCTCGAACTGCTGACGCCGATTCCCGGCGCCGACAGAACGCTTCGTATGTTCACCTTCTTGGACGGCGGTTGGGTCTGGGGCCGCAAAGCCTTCTACAGAGAGGTTGAGCCCGGCAGATACGAAGTCGAGCGTTATAAGAAAGACAAGCTTGATCTCGGCGATCTGCGTTACTCCGTCGGTTTCGGTTTAGCTTGGATTTCTCCGATGGGACCGCTTAAATTGAGCTTTGCATTCCCGCTCAACAAGAAGGACAGCGACGAGCTTCAGAGATTCCAATTCCAAATTGGTACAGGTTTCTAATAAATTTGTGGCACAATTAAACAATTGTGTAGGAGATACATTCATGCAAAAAAAATGGTTAGCGGTTGCTTTAGTTTCCGCCTTGGTTTGCTCTGCTGCGACAGCAGTGCAGGCAGAAGTAAAGATCGGTGTTGTCAGCACCGAGGTTATTCTTCGCGATTCTGCAGCTGCTCAGGCCGCAAGTAAAAAACTTGAACAGGAATTCTCTAAGCGCGATAAAGAGCTCAATGCTGCCGGTCAGCGTTTGAAAAATGACGTCGAGCGCTTCGAAAAGAACGCCGGCACAATGACGGAACAGGAAAGAATTCGCAAGCAGCGTGATTTGGCTGAAAGAGACCGCGATTTCCAGCGCCGTCAGCGCGAACTCCGCGAAGACTTCAATCAGCGCAGAAATGAGGAGCTTCAGAAGCTTCTCCGTCAGGCAAACACGGTCATCAAGAACATCGCTCAGCGCGAAAAATATGACCTCATTCTTCAGGAAGCCATCTACGTCAACCCGAAGATTGACATCACTGACCAGGTTCTTAAGGAACTCAAGTAATTTTTATCGGGCACAAGCAGACAGATGTCTGCTTGTTGCTTAATTGCCATTTAGTGCAATACGTGCGGCATGACCTGACTCGGGTTTCGGCGATTTCAAACTTGCTCTCCCTCTCAGATCAGCCGCATAAATTTTTTAATTAGGGCGATTCAAATGATTCAACAAACAGCGCCGATGACTCTTCTTGAGTTAGTAGACCGAATTAAAGAAAAAAGCAACGATACTTTATTGAGCACAATCAGTGCCAACGGAGGCAAGGCTGAAATTAAGTCTATTGCTCCGCTGGAGACCGCCGGGCACGGCGACGTTGCTTTTTTAGCCAACAGCAAATATCGCGATGCGGCTGCCGCCTGCAAAGCGACAGCTTTGGTTTTGACAGAAGAAGACAAACAGGCGATTTGGGGAGAAAAAGAGCCCGAACGTATCGTCGTCATTACCCGCAATCCGTACGCTTGGTTTGCATATGCCCTGCAAATCATCTTCCCGCAGGAGCAGCCGGAGCCGGGGGTTGATACCAGAGCCGTAGTCGAAGACGGTGCCGTTATTGATTCGACCGCAACCGTTGAAGCCGGCGTTGTAATTCGCAAAGGTGCGCAGGTCGGGCCTTACTGCTTTGTCGGAGCCAACAGCGTTATCGGCGAAGGCGTTGTTCTCGGCGAACACACTCGTATTTATCCGAACGTTACCATCTATTATGGCTGCCGTATCGGCAGACGCAATATCATTCACTCCGGTGCCGTGATTGGCGCCGACGGTTTCGGATTTGCGCCTTTGGACAGACAATACGTGAAGATTCCGCAGATCGGTGCGGTTGAAACTGGCGACGATGTCGAAGTCGGCGCCAATACATGTATCGACCGCGGTGCGTTGCAGAATACCACCATCGGACAAGGCACCAAGATTGATGACTTAGTTATGATCGGTCACAACTGCCAAGTTGGTAAGAATGTTGTCCTATCCGGAAGAACCGGTTTGGCCGGCAGCACGATTATCGGCGACAACGTTCAGGCCGGCGGCGGTTCCGGTTTTGCCGGACACCTCAAGGTCGTTGCAGGTTCGATCATCGGCGGTGGGGCAGGCGTTCCGAGTTCGATCGAGAAACCTGACTACTATGCCGGTTACATGCCCGCAATGCCTCATAGAGAGTTCTATAACATTCTGTCCGTAATTAAACGTTTGCCTGAGATGCGCAGACAGCTGAAGCATCTGGCTGAAAAAGTTGATTCCCTTAAGAAAGAGTAAAAATGCAAGACATTAATGACATCATGAGGCTCCTGCCTCACCGCTATCCGTTTCTTTTAGTTGACCGAGTTTTGGAAACGAACGGTGTTGATAAGCTGATTGCGATCAAAAACGTCACTGTCAACGAACCTCAGTTCACCGGCCACTTCCCCGGCGTTCCCGTCATGCCCGGCGTTCTGATCATCGAAGCGATGGCTCAGGCCTGTGCGATGCTTGCTTTTGCAAGAATGGGCGGCGAAAGAGATCCTGAGAAACTTTTCTATTTTGCTTCTATTGACAACGCTCGCTTCAAACGTGTCGTGATCCCGGGTGATCAGCTTCGTTTTGAATGCACATTCCTCCGTGAAAAACTCGGCATGATCAAAATGCACTGCGATGCAACGGTTGACGGTCAGCTGGCTGCATGTGCCGACATGATGTGCTCTTATCGTTCACCCAAATAAAGGAAAAAATATGGCTCAGATCCATCCCTCATCCTTAGTAGATCCTCAAGCCAAACTTGCGGAGAACGTTGTCGTCGGTCCGTTCTGCACGATCGGTCCCCACGTTGAAGTCGGTGAAGGAACCACTTTGCAGAGCCATATTGTTCTTACCGGTCATACGAAGATCGGTAAGAACAACAAGATTTATGCCTTTGCAGCGATCGGTATTGATCCTCAGGATAAAAAATACCGCGGTGAAGAAACTCAGCTAATCATCGGTGACAACAACGTTATTCGCGAACACTGCACACTCTCTGTCGGGACCGTGCAGGACAAAGGAATAACCATTATTGGAAACGGCAATCTGTTGATGGCCAACGTTCATGTTGCACATGACTGCGTCATCGGAAACGACACCATCATTGCCAACAATGTCGGCTTTGCCGGGCACGTTCATGTTGCCGACGACGTGATCGTCGGCGGCCAGTCCGGCATCCACCAGTTTGTCAAGATCGGAAAGGGCGCGATGCTGAGCGGCGGAAGCATGGTTCGTCAGGACTGCATTCCCTACGGCATGTATCAAGGTTATCCTGCCTCTCCTTTCGGCATCAATCTTGAAGGCATGAAGCGTCACGGCTATTCAAGGGCTGCCATGCACGCGGCACGCGAAAGCTACAAACTGATCTTCCGTGAAGGCAAGACCGTTCCAGAGGCCGTGGAAGCCATCAAGGCTTACGCATCAGCATTAGAAGATGAACAGGCTAAGAAAGTCTGCGAACTGATGTGCGAATTCACAGAGCAGGCAACTCGAGGATTGGCTCGCTAATGGAGCAATTGACCAACAACAGCATTATCTGGGCAGCCGGAGAGAACAGCGGAGATTATTTAGCTTCGCGTGTTCTGCCGGCTGTTGCCGCGTCTCGTCCGAATCTTAAGATGGAAGGTATCGGCGGTGACCGAATGATTCAAGACGGCTTGGATCCTTGGTTTCATGCCAGCGAACTTTCCGTCCGGGGCTATTTGGAAGTGATCCGTCATTTGCCTCGAATTTTAAAAATTCGCCGAGAAATGATGCGCCGTACTGTCCAGCTTCGTCCTGCTGCCTACATCGGAGTTGATGCTCCTGACTTTAATCTGTCGATTGAAGAGAAGGTCAGAGCATCGGGGATTCCGGTTGTTCACATGGTGGCTCCGGCCGTTTGGGCTTGGCGTCCTCAGAGAATTCACCAAATCAAACGTGCGGTGGATCATCTGCTTTTGGTTTTCCCTTTTGAAGAGAAAATTTTTAAAGAAGCCGGCATTCCGAGCACGTACATCGGCCATCCTCTAGCCGAGATCATTCCGATGGTGCCAGATACGGAAGGTGCAAGACGCAAACTGAATATCGCTGCACAGGGGCCGGTCATTGCCATTCTTCCCGGCAGCCGTAAAGACGAGATTCGCTGGTGTGCGCCGGCATTTTTCGGCGCTGCGTCCTTACTGCTGAAGCAGGAACCGAGAACTCGATTCATAGTTCCGGCCGCCGATGAGCAAAGGAAAAAAGAGATTTTAGAAGTTCTCAATCGCTTTCCTGATGTCAAAGACAATACCGTTCTTTTGGACGGGAAGTCTCATTTGGCGATGGAAGCGGCTGACGCTATTTTGGTGGCGAGCGGCACAGCAACGCTTGAGGCGGCACTTTATAAAAAGCCCTTGGTCGTCGGATACGCTATGCCGACTCTTTCGGCAATGCTGATTCTTTCCAAAGGACAGACAAAGTGGATCAGCCTGCCCAATATCCTGGCGCAGAAGACTTTGGTTCCCGAGTGCGTTCAGATGTTCTGTTCGCCTGAGATCCTTTCGTCCCATTTGCTTCACGCCCTGGAGCCGAAGCGGCAGGAATATCTCAAAGAAGTATTTTCAGAAATGCATGAAACATTGCTGAGGCCGACTGCTCAGCTGGCAACAGAGGCAATCGATCAGGTTTTAAAACGCTGATGGCTGACTATTTATTCGACGGTGAGGAAACGATCGCCACACTTGTTTGCGGTGTGGACGAAGCGGGCCGCGGCCCTTTGGCCGGACCGGTTGTTGCTGCAGCCGTGATTTTGAACCCCGATCATCCGATAGAAGGGCTCAGAGACTCAAAAAAACTGACGGCTCACGCAAGAGAAGTTCTTGCAGAGCAGATTAAAACGCATGCGCTCGCTTGGGCGATCGCCGAAAGTTCGGTTGCGGACATTGACCGAATGAACATTCTTCAGGCGACGATGGCAGCGATGCGTAAAGCCGTTCTTCAGCTTGATCCAAAACCGGACTTAGTCTTGGTTGATGGGAACCGCCTGCCAGAGCTTCCTTTCCGTGCAGAGCCGATTGTCAAGGGCGACGACTTGATTCCGGAAATTTCCGCAGCCTCCATCTTGGCCAAGACCTATCGGGACGCCTTGATGAAAATCTTGGGAGGAATGTATCCGAAATACGGCTTTGAGCAGCATGCGGGATACGGTACGGCACACCATCTTAAAATGCTGGAGAAATGGGGTCCGTGTCCAGTGCACCGAATGACGTTCGGTCCTGTGGCCTTGATTGCTAAGAAGTTTGAACGGCGAGCCGATCGTAAAAAGCGAAAGGGACAGTAAATGGAATTCATGCGGATCACAAGCGCAGCTAATCCTTCGATTAAACTTGCGAAGAATTTGGCGCAGCACCCGAGGGCGGCGAGAAAAGAAGGTTTATCTCTCGCCGAAGGGATTCATTTGGCCCGAGAACTTCTTTCGCATCCTGAGCTTGTCCGCAAAGTATTTTTAAGAGATGGGGCCGAGAAGAATTTTGAAATATCGGAAATCCTGCAAAAGTACCTGTCGTTGAAGATTTCTGTAGTTCAGCTGCCGTCTCAAATTTATGCTTCGATTTCTCCGGTGGACACCAGTGCCGGGATAGTTTGTGAGATCCGCATCCCGGAAGAGGGAAAGATCAAAAAAAACGAGGATTGGATTTATCTTGACGGCGTCCAAGATCCGGGCAATGTCGGAACCATCCTTCGTTCCGCACTGGCTTCCGGTGTGACGAATATTGCGTTGTCACCGCAATGTGCCTACGTTTGGTCTCCCAAAGTGCTTCGTGCAGCCATGGGAGCTCATTTCTTCTGCAACATTATTTCTTCCGTCGAGCTTGCAGAGATCAAAGAAAAAACCGGAGCTGTATGTTTAGTGGCTGA
This sequence comes from Parasutterella sp., assembly GCF_057870745.1. Taxonomy (NCBI): domain Bacteria; kingdom Pseudomonadati; phylum Pseudomonadota; class Betaproteobacteria; order Burkholderiales; family Sutterellaceae; genus Parasutterella; species Parasutterella sp. Next base: position 19,342 of record NZ_DBMALT010000019.1, read on the forward strand.
CGCGCGCGGCGGAAAAGATCTCTACGAGGAAAAATGGGGAAAGGGCCAAACTTTGTGGGTGTTCGGAAGCGAAGGTCTGGGTGTTTCTGAAAAAGCCCTGGAACTTTCCGATTTAACCCTGTTGATTCCTTTGGAATCCAGAGTTGAAAGCCTCAACGTTGCAACAGCGGCTTCCGTCTGCCTTTTTGAACAGCGCAGACGCCGTCTTTCAGGCATTGTGCACAAATAGGAAGCGGCCGAAGATTCGGCCGCATATCTAAATATCGATTCGGTCCGGCCTCACATACTCATGTGAGGATCAATATTGATTTTGAGTTCAAGCAGGATCGTCGCTGAAATTTCTTCAATGGACTTAGAAGTGGAAGACAGATATTTAATGCCTTCACGATCCATCATCCGCTGAGCCTCTTCAACTTCGTATTCGCAGTTCTCTATGGAAGCGTACTTAGAATTCGGGCGGCGTTCGCCTCGAATTTCAGAGAGACGCTTGGGAGAAATGGAAAGACCGAATATCTTGTCTTTGCAGTTTTCCAGTGCGGGCGGAAGTTCGCCGCGCTCGAAATCTTCTGGAATAAGCGGATAGTTAGCTGCTTTGATACCGTACTGCATGGCCAAGTACAGGCTGGTCGGAGTCTTACCGCTGCGGGACACACCTACCAGCACCACGTCTGCATCTTCCAAGCCTTTGTTGGTTTGTCCGTCGTCGTGTGCCAGCGTGTAGTTAATCGCATCAATACGGCGGTTGTATCTTTCCTGGTCACCGATTTCATGGCTCTTGCCGACGGAGTGGTCACTCGGAACACCGAGTTCACGCTCAAGCGGTCCGACGAAGGAGCGGAAAAGCTCGATGACGAAGGCGTTGCAGTATTCGTTAAATGTCGAAGCCAGAGATCCGGCGACGAGTGTAGAGAAGACAATCGGGCGCACGCCGTTCTCTTTGCCGACTTCATTGATTCTCAAGGCCGCGGCTTTGGCTTTTTCTTCCGTGTTGACGAAAGGCATGCGGTAGCGCAGGTATTTAAGGCCGTGAAACTGCGCTAAAACAGCATTTGCCAAAGTTTCTGCAGTAATAGCCGTCGCGTCGGATACAAAAAACACGGTACGCTGAGTCGATTTTTCAGGGGTTTCGTTTACGTTTGAATTCATAAAATTTAACGCTGTTAGATGAAGTTACGAACTTAACGCTAAAAGAACGGCTAAAATTTAGCAAATTTTTTCACTCAATTTCGAGGTAAACATGACACAAGGACGTTTCGTCATTCCATTCAGCCAACTTCGTATGACAGATGTTGACATCGTAGGCGGCAAGAATGCTTCTCTTGGCGAACTGCTTAGCCAGCTTACAGAAGCCGGCATCAGAGTACCTGACGGCTTTGCAACGACGGCTGAAGCTTTCAGAGTCTTTTTAAAAGAAGGCGGTCTTGATAAAAGAATTGAAGATCGTCTGAGCAAGTTAGACGTTGATGATGTTAAAGAGCTGGCAAAGGCAGGCGCTGAAATTCGTGAATGGATTGAAAAAGCTCCTTTCCCGGCTCAGCTCGAAAAAGAAATCAGAGAACACTATGAGTGGCTCAAGGGCGACCAGAAGGAAATTTCCGTTGCTGTTCGTTCCTCTGCAACTGCTGAAGACCTTCCGGACGCTTCCTTTGCCGGCCAGCAGGAAACTTACCTGAACGTCGTCGGTCTCGAACAGGTGTTCGCAAGAATGAAGGAAGTATTCGCTTCCCTCTACAACGACCGTGCAATCTCTTACCGCGTTCACAAAGGTTTCGACCACGCTGATGTGGCTTTGTCCGCCGGTGTTCAGAGAATGGTTCGCTCCGATAAGGGCGCTGCCGGTGTTATGTTTACGATGGATACCGAAAGCGGCTTTGATCAGGTCGTTTTCATTACAGCCAGCTATGGCCTCGGTGAAACCGTTGTTCAGGGCGCTGTGAACCCGGACGAATACTTTGTCCACAAACCCATCATGGAAATGGGCAAATTCCCGATCATCCGTAAAGTTCTCGGCAGCAAGAAGATCAAGATGATCTTCAACACAGACAAGTCCAACGGCCGCTCTGTGAAGGTGGTCGATGTTCCCGAATCCGAACGCCGCAAGTTTGCTTTGAACGACGACGAAATCATTCAGCTTGCCAAGTACGCCCGTATTATTGAAAAACACTACGGGCGTCCGATGGACATTGAATGGGGCAAAGACGGTATCGACGGAAAACTCTATATTCTTCAGGCTCGTCCCGAGACCGTGAAGAGCCGCCAGAAGAAGGCTGATGTTCAGCAGAAATTCGTTCTTCTCGGCAAAGGCGAAGTCCTGGTAACCGGCCGCGCTATCGGTCAGAAGATCGGCGCCGGCAAGGTTCGTATTGTTGCCGGTCCGGAACAGATGGACCTGGTTCAGGAAGGAGACGTCCTTGTTACGGACATGACCGATCCTAACTGGGAGCCGGTGATGAAGAAGGCCAGCGCCATCGTTACTAACCGCGGCGGCCGTACCTGCCACGCAGCTATTATTGCTCGTGAGCTCGGTATAGCTGCTGTTGTCGGCTGCGGCGACGCTACGGAAGTTCTCAAAGACGGCCAGGAAGTTACCGTCTCCTGCGCCGAAGGCGATACAGGCAATATTTACAACGGCCTGATCCCGTTCGAAATCAAAGAAGTGAAACAGGGCGAACTGCCTGAGATCCCCGTTAAGATCATGATGAACGTGGGCAATCCTCAGCTCGCATTCGACTTCCAGTCCATCCCGAACAATGGTGTCGGTCTGGCCCGCCTTGAATTCATTATTAATAACAACATCGGCATCCATCCGAAGGCCTGCTTAGCTTACCCGGATCTTCCCGAAGATCTGAGAAGAGCGGTTGAAGAGGCTTCTGCCGGTTACGAAAACCCGCGTGAATTCTTTAAGGAAAAGATCGCCGAAGGTGTTGCTACGATTGCTGCCGCTTTCTATCCGAAGAAAGTGATCGTTCGTATGTCCGACTTCAAGAGCAATGAATACCGCAAACTCTTAGGCGGCAAGCTCTACGAACCGGAAGAAGAAAACCCCATGCTCGGTTTCCGCGGTGCAAGCCGTTACGTTTCCGAAGACTTCAAAGAATGCTTTGCTATGGAATGCGAAGCTCTGAAGAAAGTCCGCGACGAAATGGGTCTGACCAATGTCGAAATCATGATCCCGTTTGTCAGAACCGTTAAGGAAGCCAAGGAAGTTAACGAACGTCTGAACGAACAAGGTCTCAAGCGCGGCGTGAACGGTCTTCGCCTCAATATGATGTGTGAAATCCCGAGCAACGCACTGCTTGCCGAGAAGTTCCTTGAACACTTCGACGGTTTCTCTATTGGCTCCAACGACTTGACCCAGCTGACACTCGGTCTGGACCGAGATTCCGGACTGGTTGCCAACTTCTTCGATGAACGCGACGAAGCCGTTAAGATCCTTCTGGCACGTGCTATCAAGGCCTGCCGTGAGAAAGGAGCTTATGTCGGTATCTGCGGTCAGGGTCCTTCCGACCATCCTGACTTAGCTCAGTGGCTGATGGAAGAAGGTATCGAATCCATCTCTCTGAACCCGGATACTGTCGTCAATACTTGGCGCAGACTGGCTAAAGACGTTAAGAAATAATTCTTAGGTTCTAAGCTTTACCAAACGGCCGTTTTCCTTTCGGATGCGGCCGTTTTCGCGTTCTTAACCTATAATTGACTCACGGTCAAAAGAGAGACCTCAAAGAAGGGAACGCATTATGGGATTGTCGTATTTTTGGTTTATTGCCGCTGCAGTGATCGGCGCGATGGATCTTTACTTCGGCAATTTTTTTCTATTGGTGATTTCAGCTGCCGCCTTTACGACAGCCCTTTTTTCCTTCTTCCTCAGTTCCGTTTATTTACAAGTCGCCATCTTCACCGTCATTTCTCTTTTAGTGATCAGTTATTTGATGCTTTTACAGCGTCACTTGAGAGAAGTCGACTTTTATTCCGAAATTCTCCGCCGGCACATTGGTAAGACCGTGACGGTTCACGAATGGAGGCACAATCGGTACGCGACCGTCCAATACAACGGGCGAGTTTGGGAAGCCGAGATTGCTTTTAATGCGGGCGGTAATCTTCGTGCAGGGAAATACAAAATATGGAAAATGCTTTCGAACCGGCTAGTTCTGATTCCGTAGAAGGAAAAATCCCGGAGGGCGTCAGGCTCCCAAATCTTGACGATCCTCTCGTCATTAAAGATTTATTGAGAGCTCATGCAATGGCGGTCTCTAAACGCCTTGCGGAAGCCGTTCATAAAAATGTTCGTCGAGAAGAAGTCGTTCAAGCCGACCAGAGAGCCGCTGCATTCTTGGCTACAACGCTCTTAGGCCAAAATCCGGCTTATGCAAAGGCGGCAGTAAATACGCCCGAAAGAATTGAAAAGCTGCTTCGTGCGGAATTCACAGAGGCTTTGAAAGGCTTCGGGATCAAAGAGGAAGAGGCCGCTGATCCGGCCGTCTTTATGCAGCTCGTGATGTTCTTATTCACGAACCAAGTTCACGAGCTCATTAATGAACTGCAGAAAAATCCGGATGAGATCGAAGCAAAAGGTTCGCAGGCTCTCGACGCTCTGCTCGAGTCTTGGGTGAAAAAATTAACCAAAGAGAAGTGCGATGCCTAAATGTATTAAACCGAGCTGCAACCGCGGCTGCTGCGGTCACGATCACAGCTCCAAGGCTGAACAGGCTCCTTCTATCGTAGACATTGAAGTCGTCCGAAAAATCCTCTCCCAGGCTGTCGTGAATATGTGCAAGCGCGCTATTGCTTGTGCGGAAGGCGAACTGACGAGAGATGAGCTTGCAGAGAAAGATATGAAGCTCATGGAGTGGCTTGGAGAGACTTTCTGCGGCAACAACAGTCATTTTGAACCGGGCCCTGAAGACTGGACCACCGAAGGTTTGGCAGAATACATCAAACGGGCGCTGCCTCAGATCGAGGAGAATCCGGAAGGCGAGGAGATGAGTTCTGATGAGGTCGTCGTCAAAGCCTGCGCGATTTTTGTAGAGCAAGCCTATAAGGCGATCCATGATGCTTTGAAAGCCGGATTCCCGCTGCTGGATGCCGATGAGTTACCGGCGCCGGTCGCTTCTTTTGTCGAATCCTGGACCCTTTTGTTCGTCGGTGCTCCGATGGGCAGCAATAACTAAAACTGAAAATAGGAAAAAATAATGAATAACTTTGAATACTCTAATCCCACACGCTTAGTTTTCGGCAAAGGAGAAGAAAGCCGTATCGGAGAGCTAATGCGTGCCCGTGTGCCGACGATGAGTCCCGTGCTGGTGGTTTACGGCGGCGGTTCTGCCAAAGAGAGCGGCCTTTTGGAGCGCATCTCCGAGTCGTTAAAAGCTGCCGACCTTGTGCCGATTGAATTGGGCGGCGTGACACCGAACCCGCAGCTTTCTTTTGTTCAGAAGGGTATTCTTTTGGCCCGCGAGCACAGAGTCAAAGCTATTTTGGCCGTCGGCGGCGGAAGTGTTATTGATGCTTCCAAGGCGATTGCGATCGGCGTTCCTTACGTCGGTGATGTTTGGGATTTCTTCACAAAGAAAATTACGCCGACAGAAGCGCTTCCGGTTGCCGCTGTGCTCACGCTTCCTGCTGCAGGCAGCGAACAGAGTATCCGTATTGTGATTTCAAACGGAGACAGAAAGCTCGGCGCCGGCTCTCCTCTAGTTCGTCCGTTTGTAAGCGTCATCGATCCCGAACTTTTCTTTACGCTTCCGGAAAAGCAAATTAGAGCAGGTGTGATCGACATGATGAGTCACATCATGGAGCGCTACTTTACCCAGACCAAAAATACCGACTTTGTGGACAGTCAGGCTGAAAGCGCCATGAAGACGATCATGAAGAACGGTCTGAAGCTCAAAAAGAATCCTAAGGATTACGACGCTTGGTGCCAGATCGGTTTGGCCGGATCTTTTGCACACAACGGATATTACGGATTGGGACAGGTCGAAGACTGGGCCTCCCACGGGATGGAACATGAACTGAGCGCCTGGGATACGACGATTACGCACGGCGAAGGTCTGGCAGTTGTAGTTCCGGCTTGGATGAAGTACGTCTGGCATGCCAATCCGAAACGTTTTGTTCAGTTTGCCCGCAACGTTATGGGCGTAAAAGGCGAAGGTACCGACGAAGAGATTATTCGTAAAGGTATCAAAGCCTTTAGACGATTCCTGAAGAAGATGGGTGCCCCGAAGAATCTGAAGGAACTCGGCGCTGAGAAGGCCGATCCCAAAGAGCTCGCGAAAAAAGCGGTGGAAATTCCCGGAAAATTAGGAAATTTCCTCCCGCTTTATGAGAAGGACATCGTCAAGATTTACAAACTGATGCGTTAATTTTGATTTTTTGTGAGAGGCACTTCGGTGCCTTTCTCTTTTTCTGGCGCTGCCAGAATGGAGTGAGAGAAATGCTTCTCCCAGTTTTTGACATATTCTTCGGCGAGCGGCTTGGATTTCAAAATTAAGAGGTTTTCCCCGTTCTTGGTTTCGGCGACTTTGACGAAATTGAAGCTTCCGGTGAGGACGATATTGTCATCGACGATGATGATTTTGTCGTGCGCGGTTCGGTGAGCCGTGTCAAAGAAAGTCGGAACACCGGCTTTTAAGAGGTCTTCCGTTGTATTCGGTTTTTTCTTAGGCATCTTCTTATCAATGATGACATCGACTTTCACGCCGCGCTGATGAGCTCGGATGAGCGCCTGCGTAATTTCCTTGTTAGAGAAAAGAAAGGCCTGCATACGAATTCGGACCTTCGCGCTGTCAATAGATTGAACGATGGCGTTCTCAGTGCCTCCGTTAGGAGAGAAGAAGACTGCGGCCTCCGTAGGATAGAAAGGAGAGGCAGAAGCAGGGGCTGCCAAAGAAATAGCAGCAGCTTGTGCAAGGCATAAAAGGAAGTATTTCATAGGGTTACAAAAAGAGAGCTGCCATTCGGCAGCTCGATAAAAGATTATTTTCGGTTAAGTGTTCTGTTTTTCAACAGACGGCCTTGTTCGCGTTTCCACTCTCGCTTACCGATATCGGCTCGTTTTTCAAATAACTTTTTCCCTTTACCAAGGCCGAGTTCGAGTTTGACACGTCCGTCCTTGAAATGCATGTCTAAAGGAATCAGCGAATACCCGGCTTGTTCGACGCGGCCGATTAATCGCATGATTTCATGCTTATGAAGAAGGAGCTTACGGTTACGCGTGGGATCCGCTTTTTCATGGGTACTGGCGGTTTTCAGAGGCGTAATGTTTGCATTCAATAAAAACAGTTCTCCGTTTCTGACGAAAACGTGAGCTTCTTTAATGGAAGCGCCGCCGGCACGGATGGATTTCACTTCCCATCCTCTTAGTTCCAGACCGGCTTCAAATTTTTCTTCAATTTCGTAGTCGAATCTGGCCTTTTTATTTTGAATAATTGCCAAGGTTGCTCTCCAAGTAATAATGGCTCACAGCGAATTGATGCGGCAGGGCCGAAAACAGGCTGAAAGCCGAGTAAAATCTGCACAATTTTACTTTATTCGAGGTACGGGAGGTTCATTTGCTGTTATCAGCCGTAAAACAAGCACCCTCCGGACTGCTCAAAAAAGTTCTTGAGCTTCCTGAAGGTTCAACGGTCGGGGACGCACTGCGCGCACTCGGCTGGCAAAAAAACGAAGAAATCGGTCTGAGCATTTACGGCCGGCGCTGCAAAGAAGAAGACCTCCTCAAGGACGGGAACCGAATTGAATTAACCGAACCGCTCCGAATCGATCCGAAAGAAGCCAGACGGCTTCGCGCTTTAAATAAACCGCTTTTGGCAACTCGAGGTCGAAAACATGCGAAATAAAATTTCACCCTTCGAATAAATACCTATTGCTGTCAACAAATACAGCTCCTTCAATTTACGTATAATTGTTTTTTGTGCTTAGAGGTTCAACAATGCGACTCCTTCAAAAGGCTTTAACCTTTGACGACGTTCTCCTCGTTCCTGCATACTCGAACGTACTTCCCCGCGAGACCGTCCTTTCCACACAATTCACCAGAGACCTCCGCTTAAACATCCCGTTCTGCTCTGCAGCTATGGATACGGTTACTGAAGCTAATTTGGCCATTGCCTTAGCTCAGGAAGGCGGCATCGGTATTATTCATAAAAACATGACAGCCCAGGCTCAGGCTGCCGAAGTTAATAAAGTTAAACGCCACGAAGCAGGCATGGTTGCCGACCCGATCACCATCGGTCCGGACATGATTGTTGCCGATGTGATTCGTCTGACCCGCGAACACAACATTTCCGGTCTTCCCGTTGTTCAGGGCGAAAAAGTTCTCGGTATGGTTACACACCGCGACCTTCGCTTCGAAGACCGCATGGACGCCAAGATCAGTGAAATCATGACACCGGCCGAACGCCTGATCACGATTAAAGAAGGCGCCACACTCGACGACGCTAAGAAACTGATGCACGAGCATCGTCTTGAAAGAGTTTTGGTTGTTGACGACAACTTCCACCTTCGCGGCTTGATGACCGTCAAAGACATCATCAAAGCAACCGAACATCCGTATGCTTCCAAAGACAAACACGGCAAACTGCTTGCCGGTGCTGCTGTCGGCGTCGGAGCCGGTACGGAAGAACGTGTCGAGCTGCTGGTTGATGCCGGTGTCGACGTCTTGGTTGTTGACACAGCCCATGGCCATTCTCAGGGCGTGCTTGACCGCGTCAAATGGGTTAAGCGGCACTATCCTCAGGTTCAGGTTATCGGCGGAAACATTGCTACTGCCGCTGCTGCCCTGGCCCTCGTTGAAAACGGTGCAGACGCTGTTAAAGTCGGGATCGGCCCGGGTTCCATTTGTACGACTCGCGTTGTTGCCGGTGTCGGTGTTCCGCAGATTACAGCTGTTTCCAACGTTGCCGAAGCTCTTCAGGGCTCCGGTGTTCCTCTGATCGCTGACGGCGGTATCCGTTTTTCCGGCGACGTCGCAAAAGCCATCGCAGCCGGCGCCAATACCGTCATGATGGGCGGCATGTTTGCAGGTACCGACGAAGCTCCGGGCGAAATCATTCTTTACCAGGGCCGCTCTTACAAGAGCTACCGCGGTATGGGTTCTCTCGGCGCCATGAATAAAGGTTCTGCCGACCGTTACTTCCAGGACAACAACAACGGCAACGTTGATAAGTTTGTTCCGGAAGGCATCGAAGGTATGGTCCCCTACAAAGGAAGCGTTCTTGCCATCATCTATCAGATGTGCGGCGGTCTGCGTTCTTCTATGGGCTACTGCGGCTGCCGTACGATTGATGAGATGCGCAACAAGGCCTGCTTTGTTGAAATCACATCTGCCGGCTGGCGTGAATCTCATGTTCACGATGTGAAGATCACGAAGGAAGCTCCGAACTACAGACTGGAACATTAATTTTCCTACATGTCTGAAATTTCAGATTAATATGACGGGCAAGGGTCGACTCGAGTTTTATAGACTCGGGCCGACTTTTGTTTTTAATTGATATTTAGCGAAGATGAACCACGATCGAATTTTAATTCTTGACTTCGGAAGCCAAGTCACGCAATTGATTGCGCGCCGTATTCGTGAAGCTCACGTTTACTGCGAAGTCCACTCCTGCGACGTATCGGATGGATTTATTAAAGAATTCAAGCCGAGCGGCATCGTCCTTTCCGGCTCTCACATGAGCGCTTATGAAGAATCCACGGACCGCGCTCCGAAGGCCGTTTTTGAAATCGGCGTTCCGGTTTTAGGCATTTGCTACGGCATGCAGACAATGGCTGAGCAGCTCGGCGGCAAAGTTGAAAGCGGCGCTCAGCGTGAGTTCGGCTACGCAGAAGTTCGTGAGCACGGCCACACAAAACTTTTGAAGAACATCTCCGACTTTACTGATAAAGACGGCAAGAGCTATCTGAAGGTTTGGATGAGCCACGGCGACAAAGTCACTGAAATGCCTCCCGGCTTCAAACTGATGTGCTCGACTCCGACTTGCCCCATCGCCGGTATGGCTGACGAGGAAAGAGGCTTTTACGCTGTCCAGTTCCATCCCGAAGTTACGCATACCGAGAAGGGCCGTGAAATCCTTGAGACCTTTGTTCTTAAGATCTGCAAGGCCAATCCCGACTGGGTCATGGGCAACTTCGCTCAGGAAGCCGTTGAAAAAATTCGTCATCAGGTTGGAAAAGATGAAGTTATTCTCGGTCTTTCCGGCGGCGTCGATTCTTCCGTTACGGCGGCTTTGATTCATCGCGCGATCGGCGATCAGCTGACCTGCGTTTTCGTAGACAACGGACTGCTTCGTCTTCACGAAAGAGAACAGGTCGCCCAGACTTTCCGTGACAATATGGGTATGAAGCTGATTGTGGTTGATGCTTCCGACCGGTTCATGGATGCGTTATCCGGTGTTACCGATCCTGAAGCCAAACGTAAGATCATCGGTCGTCTGTTTGTCGAAGTCTTCCAGGAAGAAGCTGAAAAACTGCAGAATGCTAAGTGGCTCGCACAGGGCACCATTTATCCTGACGTCATTGAATCCAACGGCGCCAAGACCAAGAAAGCCCAAACCATTAAGTCCCACCATAATGTCGGCGGTTTGCCCGATACACTTCATCTGAAGCTTCTCGAACCGCTTCGCGAACTCTTCAAAGACGAAGTTCGTGAGCTCGGTATTGCACTGGGACTGCCTGCCGAAATGGTTTATCGTCATCCTTTCCCTGGCCCCGGCCTCGGCGTTCGTATTCTCGGCGCTATTAAACGCGAATACGCCGATCTTCTGAGAGAAGCTGATGCGATCTTCATTGAAGAACTTCGCAATGCAGGTTGGTATGACAAAGTCAGCCAGGCTTTCGTTGTCTTCCTGCCGGTTAAGAGCGTCGGTGTGATGGGCGACGGTAGAACATACGACTGGGTTGTCAGCTTGAGAGCTGTTCAGACCAGCGACTTTATGACCGCTAAATGGGCTCATCTGCCATACGATCTTCTTGGCAAGGTTTCCAACCGCATCATCAACGAGGTTAAGGGTATTAACCGCGTCGTTTATGATGTATCTGGCAAACCCCCCGCAACGATCGAGTGGGAATAAAAATATTGAATTTCTAGCTATTTCTTAAGCATTCGGGATGACTCAGAAGTCATCCCGTTTTTATATCTAAAATCAACAAAAAAGCGTTTTTTCGCTTGTAGAAGCTTTCACTTTCTTTCAGTATTCTTTAAACCTAAGTAAGCCTATTTCAATAGTATTTTTGATGGTATAGATTTTTTTCTTGATGAAATTTGATGGTATTTCAAGAGATTTTTGACAGCCATAATGTGGATTGAAATAGAGCAATGAACGAGGAGGAACTCCAGTACGTTTTTAAAAGAGCAGTTGTTTAATCCTGATTGGATTGAGGTCTCTGCGGCTCATGTATTACCCCAGGCGAGGACGGTTTAAAACGTTCCGGATTTCGCTCCGCAAAGTCGCCGGAGCATGGAACATTCGGCTTGATCCCTTCTGCCTGGCAATCTGCTAAATAATTGTCGATAGTTTGATGAAATATTTTTTCGAGCTCCTGTAAGGTCTCGCCCTCATATGTCAGAAGACTTTTGATAAACATCACTTTTCCGAAGAGGCAATTGTCATCGACACTGTATTCAACAGAGCTGAGAAAACTTTTATATTTCAAAAAATCTCCCATACCAACACCATTGAATGTAATTGCTCTTTACGTTGCAGCAGAACCTCTCAATGTGTTGAGTTTTTAAGTCGTTCATGCATATTAACTTGAGGTCCCTTTCGCATTTTAAGAATTCTCATGGTTCGGAAGCAATATCGGGGAAAAAATCGCAATTACTCGATTTGCACGGTTTTACCCTCACTTCCGAGGTCTGCGAGCTAACATGTCAAGTAGGTAAGGGCAACTCGGGTATACTTTGGCCATGAAAAAGATCGAAATAAAGAAATTTAAAACCGCGCCTGACCTGGCAAAGATGATAGAAGAAGGCCATAAGGTCCACGCGATGGCGAACGGAAAAATACAATCGTACGAGCGGCACACGCCTCAGCCGGAAGACTACAGTAACTTAGACGATTTTATGGAAGTCGCCGAAAATCATATCAATGAGCTCTATAACACCAGACAAGAAGTTGATGAGATGCTGACTGAAGTCTTTACAGTTTTTGTCAGACATCCCGAGCTTTCCGGTACGCCTTATATTACTGTCTTGGAACTGATGGTGTTTCTCGAAGAGGATTTCCGCCAGTTAACTAAGAGATATGAAGCAGCATCTTCTGCGCTGGCTGCCATGGAAGAAAATCAGTATGGCTGCGACGATATGGATATTTACGTCGGAGAACACGGCGCAAGAACAATGCTGGATGCTTTGGACCGATTAAAGAAATTTGGTCAATTAACCAACGATGAAGAAGGCCTTGAGTCTGAGCTCAAGGAAGGCGTGGCAAACCAAAGCCCGGATATCAATTGGAAACAGCCCCGTCTCAATTAAATTTCTAGTGACAAGATGCCTCAGCAGACGGATCTAATTTCGAATTTTGTGAAATTGTCTATTCGGCGAGGCTCTTCTCTGACTACTCTCTCAAAATCACCCGACCATCTTCGGATCGTTGTCGATGCATTTAAGGCAACGGCCCGGGATCCTTTGCATCTGCACGAAGACGATGCAAAAAAATTCTTAGCCGAAGCCGGAAATTGGATATCCGACACGCCTAAAAATCTTTTGGAGGTATCGGCCTCTTCATCTAACGAACAAATCGCACAATTTCCGCTCTCAGAGCTAACCTCTGCAGTTGAAGCTTTTCGAGAAGAGATTCGGCAAAAAAGAAAACATCAAGCCTTGAGCCGAGAGAAAGAAGTTCGGCTTTCTCGGATCGATCGTTCCCGTGACGCACATTTCATGCGCGAAGCGCTTGTCGAAGCAGCAAAAGCACGTCAGGCCGGAGAGGTTCCGGTTGGCGCCGTCGTTGTCGATAAAGAAGGCAGCATCATCGGCAGAGGACATAATTGCGTTGTCGCAGGTCATGACCCAAGCGGACATGCTGAAATCATTGCCCTTAAAAATGCGTCTCAGAACCTTAAAAACTACCGGCTTGATAACTGCACGATCTATGTGACGCTTGAACCCTGTCCGATGTGCTCCGGTGCGATTATCGGCGCCAGACTTGCCCGATTGGTTTACGGGGCCAAAGACCAAAAAGCGGGTGCCGCCGAAAGTGTGTTTAAACTATTTGACGAGAAAAGAGTCAATCATCACACTGATGTGACAGCAGGAGTACTGGAGGAAGATTGTCTCCGGATACTCCAAAGTTTTTTTGTCGAATTAAGAAAGAGCCGTGGTAAAACAAATGGTTAAAGTCGGTATTAACGCCCCTTCCGGTAATGTCATTTATTTCAAATCCGTCGAGAGGGCGGCCGAACTTTTCAGAGAAAGAGGTTGGGACGTAACCATCGGAGAAGATGTTTACACCAGCTTCGGTCGTTTCGGCGGTTCCAGCGACTCCGCTCGGTTGAATGATTTTCAGCAGGCTTGCAGCGATAATGAACTTGTTTTGTGTGCTCGAGGCGGTTACGGTTTTTCCCGACTCCTACCGAACCTTGATTTCAACAAAATCAAATCTAATGGAACTTGGGTTGCCGGTTTTTCCGATATCACTTTTTTCACTACGGCTTATTTAGCACTGACCGGCAGAAAGAGCCTGCAGGCGCCGACGGCTTCTGTGCTCGGCGACCTCAAGTGCGATCCTTATACCATTCAAACTTTCTTTGAAGTATTGGCGGCAGAAGAATACAAATTCTTTTTCCCGACACCGTTTCCGGACTTTCAAACAACGGGTTTGCTTTGGGGCGGGAATTTGACCGTCTTGTGTTCGATGCTCGGAACCAAGTACTTCCCGAAAGTCGAAGGCGGTATTCTTTTTGTCGAGGATATCGCTGAACCGGCTTACAAAATAGAGCGTGATTTGAATCACCTTCTGCAGGCCGGAGTGATCGATAACCAAAAAGCCGTGGTCCTGGGGGATTTCTCGAAAATTAAGTCCTCCGAACATGATTTCGGATACGGGCTGGAAGATGCTTTGAGTTTCATCGCAGGGCGTACCAAAACCCCGTTTATCTCAGGACTGCCTTTCGGGCACGAAATGAAAACCGCCACACTTGTAGTCGGCTCTGAGGCACATCTCAATGTTCAGTCAAACATGGCAGAACTCACGATGAAAGGCTGTCCAAACTTTAGAGTTGCGGGAGTGCCGAAATGATTTTTTCTGCTATTAAGCGCCTTAAAACCATTTTTGAGCCGAACCCTCCCGAGGCGACTAATTACCATCTTCATCTTTCAGGCGCTCGGTTAGCTTCCAAGGTGCAGCTTCGTCAGTTGTCGGTTTTAAAGCACCGGACGACAGCGGTCGTTGCGATCCGCATGCTGCTGTACCTTATTTTTACCTTGACTTGCTGGAGCTATGTCGGGGGCTGGGTCATGGCGCTCTGGCTGGCTTTTAATGTGATGCATACGCTGGCTAGCATGAAATCTGCGGATGACTTCTTCAACGAGCCGTCCATGGACAAGCGTTTTCATTACTGGAAGAACCGCACGCTCCAGATGATTTTGGTGTCGGGTCTCTCTATCGGTTTTGCAGGCTTTTATTTCATGGTTCCGGACAACGTCATTGTCGAGATGATTCTCTTGGCCATGATTGTGGGCGTGACATTCGGCAGTGTTCCGCTTTACGCCATCTGGCTTCCCGCCCTTTGGATATTCGTTCCGGCAACGCTGCTTCCGACGATTCTGAAGCTCGTCCTGATATACCAGCCGTCCTTGTTTATCGCTTTATTCTGGACGCTTATTCTTTTCCTCATTATTTTCTACTTCGGCGTCCGTCTGAATAAGATTTATCTCCAAGGCATCTATCGTTCGTTTGAACGAGAGTTCTTGATGGAGCAGCTGATTTTCCAGCGGCAGAAGGCCGACTATATCCGCGAAGCGTCCGAAATGGCGATCTCTGCAAGAACACGATTCTTTGCGGCTGCTAACCATGACCTCCGTCAGCCGCTCCAGGCTATGGGCATTTTTATCTCTATTCTTCAGGGGCAGGCCGATCAACAGGCTAAACCTTTAATTGATAATTTGTCGAAGGCCTGCAATACGGTGGCGACGCTGGTGGATCAGATTCTGATTATTTCGAAGCTGGATTCCAAGACGATGAAAATTCGGCCTACCGAAGTCTCCATTCGTTCAATGTTCTCTGAATTGGCGAATGAATTTACGCCGATGGCCGAACAAAAGGGGTTGACTTTTGAAGTGAGGGCCGAGCCTCTGATGATCGTCACCGACGGACTGCTTTTTGAACGGGTGCTTCGTAACCTTATCGGAAACGCCGTACGTTATACCGAGCACGGCGGTATCCTGCTGAGGGCAAAGAAAACAAAGAAGAACACGCTTGTTGTTACTGTCTCCGACTCGGGCTGCGGGATTACGAAAGAAGATCAAGCTAAACTTTTTCAGGCTTATTACCGCGGCGGCGCCGGCCATAAATCCCGAGAGGGTTTCGGCTTAGGTCTTTCGATTGTCGATAAGATCTGCAAACTTCTGAATATCGAACTCAAACTGATTTCTAAAGTAGGAAAAGGTTCTATCTTCCGCTTGGAAATGGCAATCGAAACGTCTGTAGATATGACGGAAGTACAGCCGCCCGTACAGCCGAATCGGATTTTCTCTCTGGAGAATGTCAACGTCCTGTTAATTGAGGACGATCCTTTGATTCGTGAGAGCCTGGCAACGTTATTAGAAGGCTGGGGCGCCAAAGTGAGACGGGCGGAATACTTTGATGCCGAACTCGCTGCTCAGTTGATTGAGGAGGCGCCGGTAGACATTATTTTCTCTGACTTTAACTTAGGTCCCGGCCGTTTGACCGGTCTCCAATCGATCTTCCGCATCCGCAGTGTTCTGGGACGCAAGATTCCGGCGATTATCAGCACGGCCACTTCTCGTGATGCCATCATGGCTCAGTACGAAGAAGAGACCGAGGGTCTGGACTTTGCGGATTCAGCGGTTAACCTGATGGAACTCCCGCTTATCGTACAGAAGCCGGTCACACCGACAGAGATTAATCGGATTATTCATCGAGAAATCGAGAAGAAGTAATTTCTTTCTGAGATTTAAAGTTCCCGCGTTTATTGCGCTATATTGGAAGAGTCTTCTACAAGAAGAATAAAAAAACTGAACCCAACCATTCCGCAAGAATGAGCCGGCGTCGGTATTAGAACATGCGGGCCTCCGTCACAAGCAGAGTGTTCGCCTCCAATCAATTTCCCGTGGACTTTGAAAGGATATTTCCTAATGAAATCTCAAGAAGGGTCTAAACCCGCAGAACGTCTGAACGGGTCAGAGATACTTGTACGCGCGCTTGCCGAAGAAGGCGTTGAATACGTTTTCGGTTATCCCGGCGGCAGCGTGCTGAATATTTTTGACGCGATCTATAAGCAGGATAAATTCAAACACATTCTTGTTCGACACGAACAAGGTGCAGCTCATGCTGCAGATGCCTACTCCAGAGCATCTAATAAAGTCGGCGTAGCCTTGGTCACCAGCGGACCCGGCGCTACTAACGCCGTTACCGGCATCGCGACCGCCTATGCCGACAGCATTCCGATGGTTATTTTTACCGGTCAGGTCAATACCCTCGCGATCGGTCAGGATGCTTTCCAAGAAGTGGATATCGTTGGTATCTCTCGTCCTTGTGTCAAACACAATTTCTTGGTGAAAGATGTAAAAGACTTAGCCAAGACGATTAAGAAAGCTTTTTATATTGCTAAAACCGGCCGTCCCGGCCCTGTCTTGATCGACATTCCGAAGGATGTTTCCGCAGCGATCTGCGAATATCAATATCCGGAAAACATGGAACTTCGTTCTTACAAACCTTTGACGAAGGGCCATTTGGGCCAGATCAAAAAGGCACTGCAATTAATTCTCTCGGCTGAACGTCCTTTGATCCATATCGGCGGAGGCATCGTTTCTGCCAATGCGAGCGAACTGCTCCAGCGTTTAGCTTTTGAACTCGGCATTCCCGTCAATTCAACATTGATGGGGTTGGGTGCCATGCCATCCGACGATAAAAAGTTCCTCGGCATGGTGGGCATGCACGGAACCTACGAAGCTAACATGGCGATGCAGAACTGCGACGTTCTGATCGCAATCGGTTCCAGATTCGACGACCGCGTTGTCGGCTTGCCGTCCAACTTTGCACAGCCCGGGCGCAAGATTATTCATATTGATATCGATCCGTCCACGATTTCCAAACGCGTGAAAGTCGATATCCCGATTGTCGGCGACGTGAAAGAAGTCATCGCCGACATGCTCAATCTGCTCGAAACCACCGACAAGCGTCCCGATCCTGAAAAGCTTGCCGCGTGGCAAAACAGAATCAACGGATGGCGTGAAAAAGACTGCCTTCACTACGAAAACAGCGATACGGTGATTAAGCCTCAGTATGTTCTTCAGAAGCTGCAGGAAGTCGGCGGTGACGATATGATCGTGGCGACCGACGTCGGTCAGCATCAGATGTGGTGCGCCCAATTCCTTAAGTTCCGTAAGCCTCGCCATTGGCTGACTTCCGGCGGCTTGGGCACGATGGGTGTGGGCCTGCCTTATGCGATCGGTGCCTGCGTTGCTCATCCCGATAAACCGGTGGTGTGCATCACAGGCGACGGTTCCATTCAGATGAACATTCAGGAATTGGCTACCGCTAAACAGCTCGGCATAGCACCTAAGATCATCCTGCTCAACAACAACTATCTCGGTATGGTTCGTCAGTGGCAGGAACTTGAATATGACCGCCGTTACTCCCATTCTCACATGGAAGTGACACCGGATTTTAAGACCCTGGCAGAAGCCTACGGCCACGTCGGTATTGTGGTCGATCGTCCTGAAGACGTCGAACAAGCCCTGAAGGATGCTTTCGGCAAATACAAAGACAAACTCGTCTTCCTTGATTTCCATGTGGATCCGACCGAAAACGTTTGGCCGATGGTGAAAGCCGGACGCGGACTGACGGAAATGATCTTAGGCTCGGAGAAAATCAGATGAATCGACACGTTCTATCTATTCTTTTGGAAAACGAGCCGGGAGCACTTTCCCGCGTGGTCGGATTGTTCTCCGCTCGAGGCTACAACATTGAATCTTTGACCGTTGCACCGACCGAAGATCCGACGGTTTCCCGTATGACCATTGTCAGCCCGGGAAGCACGGAAATCATCGAACAAATTACCAAGCACCTCAACCGCTTAATCGAAGTTATTAAAGTCGTTGATTTGACGGAAGGCGAGTACGCAGAACGCGAACTCATGCTTGTCAAGGTTCGTGCTGTCGGCAAGGATCGCGAGGAAATGAAACGTTTGAACGACATTTTCCGCGGACGCATTATTGATGTGACGGATAAAACCTACACCATTGAATTAACCGGTAATTCCGACAAACTGGATGCCTTTCTCAAAGCAGTTGATAAGGAATGCATCCTTGAAATGGTTCGCACCGGTTCCTGCGGCATCGGCCGCGGAGATCGAATGCTCCACCTCTAATTTATTGTTCCAACCTTCATAACTTGAGGAAAATTAAAATGAAAGTTTATTACGACAAAGACTGCGACCTTTCTTTAATCAAAGGAAAGAAAGTCGCTATCATCGGTTACGGCTCCCAGGGCCACGCTCACGCACAGAATCTTCATGATTCCGGCGTTGACGTCGTTGTCGGTGTCCGCAAAGACGGCGCTTCCTGGAAGAAAGTCGAAGCTGCCGGTCTGAAGGTAGCCACAATCGAAGATGCGACAAAAGACGCAGATGTTGTGATGATCCTTCTTCCTGACGAAAAGATCGCCGAGGTCTACAAAAAACAAATCGAACCGAACCTGAAAGAAGGCGCTGCTTTGGCTTTTGCCCACGGCTTCAACATTCACTACGGTCAGGTCACTCCGAGAGCCGACCTTGACGTTTGGATGGTTGCCCCGAAGGCTCCCGGCCATACCGTTCGCCGCACCTATACCGAAGGTTCGGGTGTTCCTCAGCTGATCGCTGTTTACCAGGACAAATCCGGTAAAGCCCGTGAAGTCGCCATGTCTTACGCTGCTGCCAACGGCGCAGGCAAGGCCGGCATCATTGAAACCACCTTCAAAGAAGAAACCGAAACCGACTTGTTCGGCGAACAGTGCGTTCTGTGCGGCGGTATTGCCGAACTGATCAAGATGGGCTTCGAAACCCTGGTTGAAGCCGGCTACGCTCCTGAAATGGCTTACTTCGAATGCTGCCATGAAATGAAGCTGATCGTTGACCTGATCTACGAAGGCGGCTTGGCAGATATGAACTACTCCATCTCCAACAACGCTGAGTTCGGCGGCTACGTCACCGGTCCAAAGGTTGTTTCCGACCAGGCTCGCGCTGCGATGAGGAAAGCTCTGAGCGACATTCAGGACGGTTCTTACGCTAAGAACTTCCTCCTTGAAAACCAAGTCGGCGCTCCGATGCTTCGCTCCATCCGTGCTCAGACGGCCGCTCATCCGATTGAAGTCGTCGGTGCTCGCCTGCGCTCCATGATGCCGTTCATCTCTGCTCACCGTCATATCGACCGCAGCAAGAACTAATCATTTGAACTGCTAAAGAAACAAGAAGGGGCGCCGATGGGCGCCCCTTCGATTATCAGAAAAAGAAAAATTATTCGAGGTTCTGAATTTGCTCGCGCATCGATTCAATCACGAGCTTCAGATTGACGGACGTGTCCGTCATCGAAATTGAAACGGCTTTGCTGCCGAGCGTATTGGCTTCACGGTTGAGTTCCTGCATTAGGAAGTCAAGTTTACGGCCGACGGGACCGCCGCGATCCAGTGTTCTTCTCACTTCTTTGACGTGGGTGCACAGTCTTTCCATCTCTTCGTTGACATCAAGCTTGATGCCGTAAAGCGTGATTTCCTGACGGATGCGTTCATTGACTTCTTCTTTGGTGATCTGAGCGCCGTCTGCCAGCGTGGTGCCTAATGCTTCTTCAAGTCTTTCGGTGAGTTTGTCCTTTTGCGCCTGAAGAATTTCAGGAATCTTAGGACGAAGCGTATTGACGAGGTCTTCAATCTGTGTGCAGTATTTGAGCAGAACCTGAGCTAAAGCAGCGCCTTCACGCTGTCGGCTTTCGTTAAATGCAGCGAGGCACTGTTCAAAGCCTGTCAGCACTTGCTTTGCGAAGACTTCGGGATCGGGGACCGGAGCGGCGACGATGCCGGGATAATTCAGAATGTCGGCGACGCGCAGGGCTGTGGCGGAGGGGTCTGTCTTTAAGACCTGCGTCTGAAGAGCCATAAGCTTGTTGAGGGCTTCTTCATTTAAGGCTGTATCCGCCGATAAGCCGGAATCCACTAAATTCAAGCGGCATTCCATCTTGCCGCGGGCGATTTTGCCGGAGATGATCTCTCTGAATTTCGGTTCGAGGAAACGAATTTCTTCGGAAGCGCGGAAACTTAAGTCTAAAAAACGAGAGTTAACGCTTCTCATGTCGATGCTCAGCAAGCCCATGTCGGTCTGGACTTTGGCATTCGCGTAACCCGTCATACTCGAAATATTACTCATTCAAAACTCCTTCTCTGCCGCGCTTGATTGAACTGGATTGCACGGTCTTTCTGCCGCCGTATTTTACCTTCCTTGAAGCCGGCTCTAACTTCCACAAGGTTCGGATCGGGTGGAAATTATGGTTTACGAATCTGCCTTCATTAGAATGACAGAACATTGTTGAAGGAGATATGAATGACAGAAGAAACTTGGAGCCGTCCCAGCGGCCGCAAAGCAGACGAACTGCGCCCGATAAAGATCACACGTCACTACACAAAATACGCCGAAGGCTCCGTTTTAATTGAAGTCGGAGGTACCAAGGTCATTTGCACCGCTTCGGTTGAAGAAAAGGTCCCGGGCTGGCTCAAAGATCAGGGAAAAGGCTGGGTGACTGCGGAGTACGGAATGCTGCCGCGCGCTACCGGTACTCGCACGGACCGAGAAGCCGCCAAAGGAAAGCAAAGCGGCCGCACACAGGAAATCCAGCGTCTGATCGGAAGATCTCTGCGCGCAGTGGTGGACATGGAAGCACTCGGCGAGAGAATGATCGAAATTGACTGCGATGTGACCCAGGCAGACGGCGGTACAAGATGCGCTTCGATTACCGGTGCATATGTGGCACTCGCTGATGC
Source organism: Parasutterella sp. (assembly GCF_057870745.1). NCBI lineage: Bacteria > Pseudomonadati > Pseudomonadota > Betaproteobacteria > Burkholderiales > Sutterellaceae > Parasutterella > Parasutterella sp. The sequence goes on from NZ_DBMALT010000019.1 coordinate 40,527, forward strand.
CGTCAATTGGCTCATTAAAAACGGCTCCTTGGAAAAATCTCCGCTCAAAGGACAAGTCGCTGCACTTTCAGTTGGTATTTATGAAGGTGTTCCAGTTGCTGATTTCGACTACGACGAAGATCATTTAAGTGATACGGATATGAATGTCGTGATGACAGACGCAGGAAAATTTGTTGAACTGCAGGGAACCGCTGAAGGAGAACCCTTTAGTCGGGAAGACCTCGATGCTTTGCTCAAGCTGGCTGAAGACGGCCTGAAGCAGCTGTTTGCAGCTCAGAGAGCAGCTCTTGCCGAGGAGTAAAAAGACATGTCTAAGAAAATTGTTCTCGCCAGCAATAACAAAAAGAAAATGAAAGAAATGCAGGAGCTTCTTGCTCCGATGAGTGCCGAAGTGATTTCTCAAGGTTCTTTGGGAATCCCTTCTGCAGAAGAGCCTTTCGGTACCTTTGTGGAAAATGCGCTGGCAAAAGCCAGATGGGCAGCGAAGCATTCCGGTCTTCCGGCCATTGCCGATGACTCGGGAATTTGCTCGGATGCCTTAAAAGGCGCGCCCGGCGTACTGAGTGCACGTTTTGCCGGCGAGCCGAGCTCAGATGCTGCAAATAACGCAAAACTGATTAAAGAACTTGAAGACAAAGACAATCGTAACGCTCATTACACCTGCGTTATTGTCGCCATCCGTGATGAAAACGATCCCGAGCCGCTGATCGCGATTGATTTTTGGAACGGCACGATCGGTTATGAACCGAAAGGCGAGGGCGGCTTCGGATACGATCCTTTCTTTATCGTGACGCCGGACGGAAAGACCGCTGCTCAGATGACGGCCGAAGAAAAGAATGCCGTCAGCCATCGCGGCAAAGCCATGAGAAAAATGCGCACTTTATTAACCGAACGTTGGAATTGGTAAATTGAAAGAACTTCCGCTTTCTTTATATATTCACTGGCCGTGGTGCCTAAAAAAATGTCCTTACTGCGACTTTAATTCTCACGGCTTGAGAGGGCCGGCGCCGGAAGCACTCTATGAGGTTGCCATCATTGAAGGGCTCAAAGAGCAGGGCGCCCGTGTCCAGAGAAGAAAGCTGAAGAGTATATTTTTCGGGGGCGGCACTCCTTCTCTGATGGCGCCGGAAACCATCGGCAGAATCATTGAAGCGGCCGACAACAATATTCCGTTCCACGAAAACATCGAAATTACGCTGGAAGCCAACCCCAGCACTTTTGAGGAACAGAAATTTAAAGACTTCAGGGAGGCCGGTGTCAACCGGCTTTCGATCGGAATTCAAAGTTTTGATGACGCTAAATTGAGGGCTTTAGGCCGGGTTCACAACTCGCAGGAAGCCAGGCGGGCTGCAGAAAGCGCCGGAAAGATCTTTGAGAACTTCAACCTGGATTTAATGTTCGGGCTTCCCGGCCAGACTATTCAGGAACTGGACGAAGAGCTGGAAACCGCGTTTTCTTTCGGATCGACGCATTTGTCCTGCTATCAGCTGACCCTGGAGCCGAACACCTATTTTGCCAAATTTCCGCCCAAAGGGATTCCTGATGACGATGTGCTTTCAGATATGTCCGATTTGGTCAGGGATAAAACCGCAGCCCGCGGTTTTGATCACTATGAAGTGTCTGCCTATGCCAAAGGAGAGTACCGCTGCAGGCATAACCTTAACTATTGGGAGTTCGGAGATTATTTTGCCGTCGGTCCCGGTGCCCACGGAAAAATAACCATTCAAGGACGTCCGGAGCGTTTTTATAACTATCGCGATCCGGCCCGATGGCTTTTATCGTTTAAAGAACATCAGACTCAAATCGCCGAGCGGAAACTCATTGATCCGGAAGATTTGCCATTTGAATTCATGCTTAATGCGCTTCGGCTGAGAGAGGGCGTGCCCTTCGATTTTTACACCGAGAGGACCGGCCTCGATTTCGATGTTATTGAGTCGATTTGGACGGAACTTCGAGAAAAAGGTCTTGTCTGCGACCATCTCAAGAGAATCAAAACGACAGAGAAGGGCTGGCTTTTCTTGAACGAGGTGCTTGAAGCTTTTCTTTGACAGGATCTCAGCGTACGACATCAAACTATGCGGCCGATTTCGGCCGCTAATTGTTTCACTCGGAAGAAATGCACCATTTCGCCGCAATGTTCTATTGCGGATCAAAAATCAATAAAAAAAAATCCCTAAATTGTTCCTTTTTGCACTAAAAAGGTGCATTATTACAAAAGTTTTTGCGATTGCTTACTGAGGCTCTTTGAGAATGCATGATTTCGTGCATGTCGAAAATTGGCACGAAATTTGCATAAGCTTTGTTGAACATATTTTTTGATTGCTACGTCCAAATTTACTAAGGAGATATCCATGGCTAAGACCAGCGCTGAAATCATGCAGATGCTTGTGGACAACAACGTCAAATTTGTTGATTTGCGCTTCACTGATTTCAAAGGCAAAGAACAGCACGTTTCCGTACCGGTTTCTGCTTTTGATGAAGACAAGTTTGAAGAAGGTCACGCTTTCGACGGTTCTTCCATCGCTGGATGGAAAGGCATTGAGGCCAGCGATATGCTGCTGATGCCGGATCCGGACAGCGCCCGTATGGACCCGTTCGCCGACGAAGATATTCCGACAATGATCCTGACCTGCAACGTTGTTGAGCCTTCTACCGGCAAGGGATACGATCGCGACCCTCGCAGCGTTGCCAATCGTGCTGAAGCTTACTTAAAGAGCACCGGTATCGGCGATAATGCTTACTTCGGACCTGAACCGGAATTCTTCATTTTTAACGGTGTTAGCTGGGGCACCACAATGAATCACAGCTTTTTCAAAATCGAAAGTGAAGAAGGCTATTGGAGCAACGGCAAGGATATGAACGGCGCCAACAGCGGCCATCGTCCTACTGTCAAAGGCGGTTATTTCCCAGTTCCTCCGGTTGACTCTCTCTACAATGTCCGCTCTCAGATGTGCGAACTTCTTGAAGAACAGGGCGTTCCCGTTGAAGTTCATCATCATGAAGTCGGCGGCTGCGGCCAGTGCGAAATCGGTACGCTGTTCAGCACACTGACCAAACGCGCTGACTGGACTCAGATTCTTAAATACACGGTTTGGAATGTGGCAGCAGCCTACGGCATGACTGCAACCTTTATGCCGAAACCTGTTGTCGGCGACAACGGCTCAGGTATGCACGTTCATCAGTCTATTTGGAAAGACGGCAAGAATATCTTCGCCGGCAACGGCTACGCAGGGCTTTCTGATACGGCTCTCTATTACATCGGCGGCGTCATCAAACACGCTCGTGCTTTGAACGCGATTACGAATCCGACGACGAACAGCTATCGTCGTTTAGTCCCGGGTTTTGAAGCTCCTGTGAAACTTGCTTACTCCGCCCGTAACCGTTCTGCTTCTCTGCGTATTCCGTTCGTTTCCAGTGATAAGGCACGTCGCGTTGAAGTTCGCTTCCCCGATCCGATGGCCAACCCTTATTTGGCTTTCTCTGCTTTGCTGATGGCCGGTTTGGACGGTATCCAGAACAAGATTCATCCGGGCGAAGCTGCTGACAAGAACCTCTATGATCTGCCTCCGGAAGAAAACGCTAAGATCCCGACCGTATGTTCTTCTTTGGAACAGGCCTTGGAAGCTTTGGCTGCCGACCATGAATTCCTGACGGCCGGCGGAGTCTTCAGCGAAGATCTGATCACCTCTTACATTGCACTCAAGCATGAAGAAGTCGTACGTACTCAGATGGCGGTGACACCTGAAGAATACGACATGTACTATTCGAGCTAGTAGAGTAATTTGAGGCTGTCTGAGTAAAGACAGCAAAATGACCGAGCGGAGGATGTCGTGAGTTTTGATGCTAAGCGTTTAGAAAGTTTCGATCTCCTCAGGCTCGGTCTTTTTGCATGTAATAAAGAAGGCGATATTCTTTACGCCAATACCGCGGCTCAATTTCTATCCGGGCAGTCGCTCAAACTTCTAAAAGAAAGAAAACTTCAGTATTACCTGAATTCGTCGGATGAATGGCTCGCAAATTACCGTGCGCATCCCGAGCCTTCATTTTTGGTTCCGAACGAACTAGACCATTTCCTGCGTCCTCCGGCAGAACTGATTCCGGTTCTAGTCACCATTCATCCTTTCCCGGATGACGAAAATATTCTCTTGGCCGAGATTGTGCCGGCAGATAAGACCCTTCAAATGACGCGAGAACGTCATATGAATGAGTTGTCTGAAAATACTCGGCGCCTGCTGAGAAATCTCGCTCATGAAATTAAGAATCCTCTCGGAGGGATTCGAGGCGCAGCACAGCTCTTGGAAGGGGAGCTTCACGATCCGGAAAATAAAGAATTTACCGAAGTGATCATTAGTGAAGCCGACCGTCTCCAGCATCTTGTCGATAAGATCCTCGCGCCTTACCGTCAGCTTTATCATCCTGTGCCAACCAATGTTCACGAAATCCTGGAACGTGTTCGCCTTCTAGTGCAGTCGGAATTCCCGGAAGGGTTGAAGGTTGTTCGCGATTATGACATCAGTGTACCTGAAATGATGGCCGACAGAGGTCAGCTGACACAAATTTCCTTGAACCTAATGCGCAATGCCGCTGAAGCTTTATCCGAGCAAATAGCACAGGGTACGGCCTGTATCACGCTTAAAACCCGTGTTGTCCATCATGTTCAGGTCGGTCAAAGTTTTTGCCGCACGGCATTAAATATCCATGTGATCGACAACGGAGAAGGCATACCCAAAGAACTGGCTGACAGTATTTTTTATCCGCTGGTCAGCGGAAAAGAACAGGGGAGCGGCCTCGGACTCTCATTGGTTCAGACTTTCGTTGAACAGCACGGCGGCAGTATCTCGGTCAGCAGTGAAGCCGGCCGTACCGATTTCAGCATCTTGTTTCCCTTATCGTTATGAAAAATGTTTGGATCGTGGACGATGATCGTTCCATCAGATGGGTATTAGAAAAAGCACTTCAAAAGGCAGATATTCCCTGCAAAACTTTTAGTGAAGCCGAGTCTGTGCTGCAGGCGATCAAGAAAGAACAGCCCGCCCTGATTTTAAGTGACATTCATATGCCGGGCAAAAGCGGCTTGGAAATGCTCGCCGAAATTAAGAAGTCCTACCCAAAACTTCCGATCATCATCATGACGGCCTATTCGGATCTGGACAGTGCCGTGGCAAGTTTCCAAGGCGGTGCGTTCGAATATCTTCCCAAACCTTTCGACATCGATAAAGCGATTGAACTCGTACGGCGTGCAACGGAAGAGAGTGAGGAAGAAGAACAGACTCCTGCTGAAGAGACTGCTTCCGAAATCATCGGTAAGGCGCCAGCCATGCAGGAAGTCTTCCGCGCTATCGGACGTTTGTCTCAAAGCAAGGCAACCGTCCTTTTGACCGGAGAATCCGGCGCCGGCAAGGAAGTTGTAGCTCGAGCGCTTCATAAACACAGCCCGCGCTCCAATGCCCCGTTTGTCGCGATCAATATGGCGGCAATTCCGAAAGACTTAATGGAAACCGAACTCTTCGGTCATGAGAAGGGGGCGTTTACCGGCGCCAGCGCGATTCGTCACGGACGCTTCGAACAAGCCGAAGGCGGCACGCTGTTTCTGGACGAAATCGGTGATATGCCTGCTGAACTCCAGACCAGGCTCCTGAGAGTATTGTCCGATGGTTATTACTATCGCGTCGGCGGACATCAGTCTCTAAAAGCCAACGTCAGAATCATTGCGGCAACGCACCAAAATCTCGAGGCGATGGTTCGGGAAAATCGGTTCCGCGAGGACTTGTATCACAGACTCAATGTCATTCGTCTGCGTTTGCCGCCCTTAAGGGAAAGACCCGAAGACATTCCGCTTTTGGTCAATCATTTTCTTCAGAAGTCAGCGGAGAATCTTGGTGTCGAACCCAAGCTCATGTCCGAAGAGGCGATGGAGTTTTTGAAGCGTTTCCCGTTTCCCGGCAATGTTCGTCAATTAGAAAATCTCTGCAATTGGCTTGTCGTGATGGCACCTTCCCAGCATATCCGAGTGACGGATCTTCCTGAGGAAGTTCGCAACGGTGAAGCGGAAAAAGTTCATAAAAACGGCGAGGTTTCCGGCAGCACACCTGCAGGCGGAAGCTGGGAGGAACTGCTCAAAGGAGAGGTCAAAGAGATGCTGAAAAATCAGTCTCCAGATCTTATGAAGCAGCTTGCCGATACCTTCGAAAGCATTGTGATCGGAACCGCGCTTGAATATACGCACGGAAGGCGTGTCGACGCTGCAACAAGACTTGGTATCGGCCGAAATACAATTACACGCAAAATCGCCGAGCTCAAACTTGAAAGCGAAGACTGACGAGCTTGATAATATTTGCTTCTATGAAGATCGCTGACATTGAACAACAACTTATCCAAGCCGGCTGCAAAAGCGTTCACATCGAACGCTTTTGGCGCAATTGGTATTCCGGCAAACCTCTGAACCGCAGTAAGGTGCGCTTGCCTGCTGCCACCGAGGCGATATTGCCTCAAATGGAGGAATACTTAGCCAATCAATTAACTGCTCAGGAAAAGGCAGAATCCGAGACCGGAACGCGCTGGGTTCTTAAAGCTTCCGACGGTCAGCTGATCGAATGTGTTCTTCTTCCGCGAGAGGGCGTTTGTGTTTCTACGCAAGTCGGATGCGCAGTCGGGTGTGTCTTTTGTATGACCGGCAAAAGCGGTCTCATACGTCAGCTAACTGACTTGGAGGTTGCCGGGCAAGTTCAATACGCCATGAGGAATGCGCCTGTTAAGAAGGTAGTTTTGATGGGTATGGGCGAGCCTTCTCATAATCTTCGTTCCGTTTTTTCTGCGGTTGAACATATCGTTCGGTATTCCGGCATCGGATATAAAGAAGTTGTTATCTCTACCGTCGGCGATAAAAGACTCTTCAAAGCCTTAATGGAATCCCAAATCAAACCGGCTCTGGCAATTTCTCTGCACAGCGCAATGGATGAGAAGCGCAGAAGTCTGTTGCCCCGAGCTGCGGAGCTGACTGTCAAGGAAATATTAGAGTTCGGCGCAAAGTACGCAGAGGTTGGGAAATATCCGATCCAATATCAGTGGACTTTGATTAACGGCGTCAACGACGGAGTTGATGAAATTGAAGCGCTCGCTCCGCTGTGGTCGCGGCAGGCCATCCTCAACATGATTCCCGTCAACGCTGTTGAAGGCAGTCCCTATAAGCGCCCGTCGGCAGAGCAGATCGAAAGAATTAAGGAAGCATGCCGGGCTAACGGAATACTGCTTAAATTCCGTGATTCTGCAGCTCAAGATGTTGACGGAGGGTGCGGTCAGCTTCGCGCCAGAGAGCTAAAAAGGAAGCCGGCGATACAGCCGGCTCAGGAATTAAAGATCGAGCGTTAGTGTCACGGGTGCGTGATCACTCGGGCGCTCATTTCCTCTAACTTTCTTGTGGATTTTAACGCCAAGGTTCTTGCTGACAAGAGCCTTGGAAATCAAAATGTGATCGATGCGAAGGCCGCGATTCCTTCTGAAAGCCATCATTCGATAGTCCCACCAGGAATAGGATTTTTCCGGCTGTTCAAAAGCGCGGAAGGAATCCGTTAATCCGAGATCGATAAGACGCTGAAAAGCTTCTCTGGCCTTTGGTGTGCAAAGCACGGATTCGGCCCAGGATTCCGGATCCCAAACATCTCTGTCTTCCGGAGCGATATTAAAGTCGCCGAGCAAAACGAGGTTGGGGTATTGCTCTAACTGGCTCGGGAGCCATTCGGCTAAGGCTTCCAGCCAAGAAAGTTTATAAGGGAACTTTTCGCTCTCAACCGTTTCCCCGTTCGGGAAGTATCCGTTGATGACGCGGAGCCTTTCGCTGCCGACCCGCACCGTTGTGCCTAAGAGACGGCTCTGCGGATCTTCAAAACCGGGGATGTTGCGAACTTCCTCGTCCGGAAGAAAAGTCAGCGGATCACGAAGGATCGTGGCTACGCCGTTGTAGGTTTTCTGGCCGAATGCATCCAGCGTGTATCCGATTTCTTTGAAGGCGCTAGCGTCGATGTCTGCCTCCTGCATCTTGAGTTCCTGAAGACAGAGAATGCTGTTTTCAGTCTCCTTCAGGAAGTCTAAAACCTGCGGCTGACGAACCTTCAGGGAATTGACGTTCCAAGTAGTAATCGTGATGCTCATTTGGACTCCACAAGTCCGTATTGGCGGAGGAGGGCGTCGACCGAAGGTTTACGGCCGCGGAATGCAACGAAGCTTTCCATTGCAGGACGGCTGCCGCCGCGGGAGAGAACTTCGTCCAGCCATTTGTTTCCGACCACAGGATTGAAAATGCCTTTTTCCTGGAACAGCGAGAAGGCGTCTGCAGACAGCACTTCAGCCCACTTGTAGCTGTAGTAGCCTGCCGCATAGCCGCCTGCAAAGATGTGCGAGAAGGAGTTGGCAAAACGGTTGTATTCAGGCGGGAATACGACAGCGACTTCTTTTCTGACTTCGTTCAAGATCTTGTTGACCGTGTCCTTTTCCGGATGGGTGTCCATATGAAGGAGCATGTCGAAGAGGGCAAATTCGATTTGACGAACGTTTGCCATTCCGGCGCCGTAGTTCTTGGCAGCCACCAGTTTGTCGAAGAGTTCGCGCGGCATAGTCTTGCCGGTTTTGACATGGTGCGTTATGGTCTGCATCACATCCCAATTCAAAACGAAGTTCTCCATGAATTGGCTCGGCATTTCAACCGCATCCCACTCCACACCGCTGATGCCGGAAACGGCCAATTCTGTCTGGCGAGTCAGCATATGATGAAGTCCGTGGCCGAATTCGTGGAAAATCGTTTCGACGTCTCTTAACGTCAGAAGGGAAGGATTGTCTCCGACCGGTGCGGCAAAGTTGCAGACGAGGTAGGCAATCGGTTTTTGAATTTTTCCGTTGACCTCTCGGCGGGAGATCTGATCGTTCATCCATGCGCCGCCTCTCTTTCCGCTGCGGGCATAAAGATCCATGTAGAATCCAGCGATTTCTTTGCCTTCCTTGTCTTCAATGACAAAGAATTTGACGTCATCGTTCCAGACGGGCGTTTTTTTTTCTTTGATTTTGATCGAGAACATCTTCTCGACGAGTCCGAACATTCCTTTAAGAACAGCGGGTTCCGTGAAGTATTGCTTTACTTCATTTTCAGAGTAAGAGAACTTTGCTTCACGGAGTTTTTCACTGATGAAGGAAAGATCCCAAGTTTGGACGTCCTTGATGCCGAGTTGGTTCCTGCCGTAATCAATGAGCTCTTCCATTTCTTTTTCTGCTGCCGGTTTGGCTTTGGCAGCTAGCTCGCGTAGGAAAGAAACGACCTGTTCGGGAGACTCGGCCATTTTCCGAACCAAGGAGACTTCGGCAAAATTTTTATAGCCGAGAAGATGAGCGTCTTCGACCCGCAGTTCGAGCAGACGATTAATGATCGGCAGATTGTCTTTGCCGGCAGGTGAGAACTCAGAGGCGCGAGTCACGTATGCATGATACATCTTCTCACGAAGCTTTCGATTTTCTGCGTACTGCATGATCGGCAGATAATTCGGCATATGCAAGGTGACCTTGTAGCCTTTGGCGCCTTCGGCGGCTGCCTGCTGGGCATAGAGATGCAGTTCGGCCTCAGGGACACCTTTGAGCTCATCTGTGTCTTCCGGGAGGTAAAGCGCAAATTCATTAGTGCAGTCGAGAAGATTTTCAGAGAACTTCTGAGAAAGTTCGGCTTCCTCTCGATTGATCTCGGCCATCTTCTTCTTGCCGGCGTCATCTAATTCGGCGCCGGAGAGAACAAAGCCTTCTAACTCTTTGTTAATGATTCTCTGACGGGTTGAGGAGAATTTCTCAAAAGCTTTCTCGGCTTTCAAGGCTTTGTACTTTGCATAGAGTTCCTCATCCATACCGAGTTCGCTGAATACTTCGGAAATCGGAGGAAGAAGTTCATTAATCGTAGCTCTCAACTCGGGCGTATCGGCCACGCTGTTCAAATGTTCGACAACCGACCAAACATAGGAGAGATTTTCAGAAGCATCTTCAATCGGCGTAACTAAGGTGTCCCAAGTCGGTTCTTTATCGGAAGCTTTTACTGAAGCTACGGTGTCTTTCAGACGTTGAATCAGTGCAAGCACCGCCGGTTTAAAGCTGTTCGGATCAAGCTTGGGAAAATTGATCAGCTGGGTCTTATCGTCAATGATGCTCAGGATGTTAATTAAATCAGACATGTATAGATTCCTTACCGAGATATTTTTTGCAGACGCTTTTCATAAGCTTCAACCGTATTAGAGAGAAGCATTGCGATGGTCATCGGTCCGACACCGCCGGGAACCGGAGAAATATAGCCTGCAACTTTGGCGACTTCTTCGGTGTCAACATCTCCGCAAAGTTTTCCTTCGGCATTGCGATTCATACCGACATCAATCACGGCGGCGCCGGGTTTAACCATATCAGCCGTGACGACTTTTTCTTTTCCTACGGCAGCGACGATGACATCGGCCTGGAGTGCGAGTTCTTTCAAATTCTTCGTTTTGCTGTGAGCGACGGTGACAGTCGCATTTTTCTCAAGCAGCATAATCGCCATGGGTTTCCCGACAATATTGCTTCTGCCGATGACCAAAGCGTGGGCGCCGGTGAGAGGATAGTCCACGGATTCCAGCATTTTGATGACGCCGTATGGCGTGCAGCTGCGGAAACCGCCGATGCCTGTAACAACAGAGCCGACATTGGCAACATGGAAGCCGTCGACGTCTTTGTCCGCGCGGATAGTCTCAATGACTTTTTGCTCGTTGATATGACGGGGCAGGGGAAGCTGTACAAGGATTCCATCCACGGAATCGTCGGCATTGAGTTTCTCCAAAAGTGCTAATAACTCCGCTTCTGAAGTTTCAGCAGGAAGCTTTTCCAATTTAGAGGTAATGCCGACATCGGTGCAGGCTTTGATCTTGTTGCGGACGTAAACCTGGCTTGCCGGATTATCACCGACAAGAATGACCGTCAGTCCGGGTGCCCTCGAACTTAATTTGAATTGTTCTACTTTTTCCTTCAAGCCTGCTCGAACGGATTGTGCGAGTGCTTTTCCATCAATTATTTTTGCGTTCATTGTTATGAAAAGAGTAAGTAAGATCGATCCATTGTAAGGATATTCACAGAGCCTAAAACCTTTGCCCACAAAAACGAGTAACAAAAGATCTTCGGCCGAGAAGAGGCCGCAAAAAGAAAAGGAAGGCGGAGTGCCTTCCTTTGTGACGCTGTCTAAAAGACTATCTCATAGATCCGGAGTCTTTGACAGGAGGTCTGTTTGCATTCATCACGACGCGCATCAGATCTGCAACGGTGCCGGAATTGGTTTTATCCATAATGGAAGCGCGGTGGGCTTCAACGGTCTTAATGGAAATACCCAAGTCTGCGGCGATTTGCTTATTCAGACGACCGCTCACAATTCTTTCAAGAACGTGCTGCTCTCTGGGAGTCAGTTTGCTCAGAAGAGCGTCGTTCAAGGAGCGCTGTTCAGCCTTGGCTTTACGCTGACGGGCTTCCTGCAGCATTCTTTCGATTAAAGAACGCAGGGCGGCCTGGTCAAAGGGTTTTTCAATGAAGTCAACCGCCCCCTTCTTCAAGGTAGAGACTGCCATAGAAACGTCGCCGTGACCGGAGATAAAGATAATAGGAATATCGCACTTTCTGGCGATAAGGTGTTCCTGAACTTCCAAACCGCTCATGCCCGGCATTCTGACGTCAAGGACGAGAACGGCGATAGCGTTCGGATCGAATTTGGCGAGGAACATTTCACCGCTTTCGAAAAGTTCAACGCGGTAGCTGGAAGCTTCGAGAAGCCACTTGAGAGAATCACGTACGGCTTCGTCGTCTTCAACGATATACACAACACCTGCGGTATCCGGAGATTCCTGAGTGTAGGGTTTCGAGGTCATCTGAATCATCATGTGCCTTTCTAATTAATATATTCTTACAAGCAATCCATTATCTTAATCTATAGGATGATAAGAATCGCTAACTGAGATATCTTGTATCACGTGAAGATATTATATATCTTAATCACACCCCTGGATAGTACAGAAGGCGTATCTCTTTAAATTGAAACACAATTATTTTTGTTTCTGAGCCCCGGAATCTTTCGTGAAACAAATCTTCAGGTCGAAGAAAAATACAGTGCCGCCGCCTTCGTTGTCTCTTACACGGAGCCTCGAGTTATGAGACTCTGCTATTGTCTGGCAAGTACTCAGACCTAGGCCGAGGCCGTTCTTCTTAGTAGAAAAGAAGGGTGTGAACAGGCTTGCTTTCATCGTATCGCTGATTCCGGGGCCGTGATCGCCGACAGACAATTCAACGTCTTTAGCGCCGACCTTAGCACTGACCGTGATGGTTTTGTCCTCACTGCCGTGTTCCAAAATAGCCTCAGCAGCATTACGAATAAGATTCATGAGAATCTGCATGATCTGGACGGGATCGCAAATTACATCAGGAACGACAGCAGGCAGCTCGTAAACCACCTGGACACCGGCATATTTCTTCTCGATCAGACGTCCGAGCTCCATTGTGTCGGAGAATACGCTATTCAAAGACACACACTCCAATGTTGTCGGGCGGCGTTTAGCAAACGCTCTGATGTTCTTAATAATTTTGTCGATGCGCGCAGCCTGATTGGCAATCTTTCGATAGATCTCCAGCACCTGAGCCTTGTTTACTCCCGGCGCCCTGTCAATCACTTCCAGCGCTGTATTGGCATAAGCGGTAATCGCGGTGAGCGGCTGATTGATTTCGTGCGTAATCGTAGAGGCCATCTCGCCGAGCGTAATGAGGCGCGAAGAGTTTTCCATCTTACTGGTCTGCTCTTCGAATTCCTGCTCATTGATTTTTCTCTTAGTGATGTCGAGGGCAGACTGAAGGGTGACGTGAGAGCCGCCCGGAAGTGTCACTCTGGCTTCTGCTACGGAGAACCAGCGGCCAAGAGAGTCGACCCAAACCTCTCCTTGGCGATTGCCTTGCGGATCGAACGGTTCTTTAAACGCCTTGGAAATCTCTAAGTGACCGTCGGCGGTATTTCCCAGCTGTTCCGTGTAGTGGTTATTGTGAATACCTAACATACTCCCGGTCGGTTTCTGCATCACGGCGGAAATACAAGACAAGACAGAGTTCAGAAGTCTTTCGTAGGAAGCGATAGAGTCGTTCGTGAGGTTCATGGACTGAGTCTCGACAGTGTTGTCCTGGATCATATAAATCCAGCCGATATGTTCGTTGTATGCCGAGTAGAAAGGCATCGCCAGCATCAGCGCTTCAAGCGTTTCATCATTTTTGCGGCGGATCGTCAGGTCAAAGCGGTACGGCTTATCGGGTTCTTCATGAGGACAGTCTTTCAGCAGTTGTGATGGAAGTTCAGATCCGTCTCCCCAGAAGGGATAAGGCGGTGTCTTGCCCAAAAGTTCTTCTTCGGAGTAACCGGTAATTTCCTCAGTTTGACCGTTTGTATAGACGATCTTGTTGTCCAAGTCGGTGATGATTAAAGCCAGGTTCATGGAATCTTCGATGGAGCGGCGAAGTTCCAGTTCTTTTAATGCGCGTTCAAGATCAGACTGATTCCTGCGCATTTCGCGGTTGAGGAAAAAGAGTGATAGAAGCAGAAACAGCATCAGAGCGCCCAGCCAATAAATCAGCGGGCTGGCAAAGATCATCGGGCTTTCAAGAACGTTGCAGCCGTACAACTGAATGGAAGGCGGCAGCGGGTCAGCTGCGCGTACGTAACTCGGGATGGTGTAGTCATCCGGCGGGTTGTAGGCAGCTCGGCCGGCAATTTCTTTTGTTCCGTGAAGGAACGAGAATTCGTAATCGGAAAGCAGCGACTGAGGAGTTGAAACTTCCAAAAGTTTGTTCAACGACAGTCTGGCGAGGAGAGCATATGTTTTTTCGCCGATGGCAAAGGGATAAATGATGACGACAGAAGGCGAAGAAATGTCGCCGGGCGTAAACCAGAAAGAAGAGTAAGAAACGCGGTTAGAGAGGAAGGCGTCTCCGATCGCATCGCGGACGACCTGCGGATAATCCAGATAGTTATATTGACGAAGATCGCTTCTGCCAAGCCGAGGATTTACAACAGACTCCAGGCCTTTGCCGCTCGGTTCAATGACACGAAGCAGAATAACTTCGGGGCTCGACGAGATGATTTCTCTGCCATACTTATTTACAACGGCGGGGTTGATACCGTCCAGCTCCATTTTTTCGATCATGCGGGCCATGGAGGCAGAGATGCCCCGCATTCTCATTTCGATGTTATCGGCAACCTTTGCCGTGCTCTTCATCAGATTAGTTCTGAGAATGGTTTCGTTATTTGCACGGACGTTGAAATAGAAAGCCGAGAAGATGACGATGATGAGAACCGCAATGGCCCAAATGAACGGGGTGGTGCCGCTGGGAAGATTGGAATGACTTTTCAGGCCCGCAAAAGCCGACGAAAATCGGTCAAGTAAGTCGTTGCTTTGCGAAATATGCTTTTTATAAGTCATGGCAATCTTCTAAAAATTTATATGTACGGCCGTATCTAAAAAGAGCCCTAAGATTTGTTCATTGAAAGATACAAATCGATAATTCTTAATTATGCCACTCCTTCAAGCGACAACTGCTTTATCAACAAGCAGGGAGGTAGTCCTCCAATGTTAAAGGGTCCTTCCGATACGTATCACAATGTGATGGAAAAGGAAACCTTGAATTATGGTTTATCGCTTGGCTCGGCCATGTTTTTTGATGTTTACACCAATATGCAGTCCGCAGCTGCAAAATCTAAAATCTAGCAGAAGAGCCTTAGGAGGCTCTTTTAAACGGAAGGATTGAATACGGCATTTGGAACGAATACTTCGGCATCTCCTTTGTTACATCTGTCTTGACCAGAGAAAACTACCTTATTCGGAGAACTTTTCCGGCAATCGATTTCGAAGGATCTGCTTGAGAGGCACTTTGTCTATATTAATGAATATTCTGATCATCAAGAAAATCTTAATAATCCTTTTCTCGGTGCTTTCCATTGGAGCAGTCCACCTGTCTTTAGTAACGATTTAGTGGTTAATCTTATTTAATTGCCGCCCAAATGAACAGAGCGGTTTTCCTTTACCCTTACTTTAATTTTAAACTTATCGT